>JAEZAY010000054.1 GCA_023427575.1 Bacteroidota bacterium
TAATAATAGGGCGTTTGTTCTTTACCGTTACGAATGCTTGTTTCTTCTGCAGGATTTCCGTTTTCGTCGTGTTTAAAACTGACAAAAAGGGAATCGAGATCATTTTTGATCCTGATCATAGCTATGGGTTTCGAATCAGCATCATATTTCCAGATATGTTCTTCTTTCTCTGTACTTTGTCCGGTGGAAACGGAGAGGTTGATAATTTTTTCTAACCTTCCGTCGGGAGAGTAGAAGTATTGAGATCTGCTGTTCGAGCCGTCGGTGGTGTCGCTGGTTTCTATTATCCGCCCCTGTGGATCATAGCTGGTCCGGAGTTGTGAGGAGCCGGAAATACCCGAACTGGTATTGGTAATAACTTCGGTATACGAATTATTGATCTGCTGGCTCACCTGAAGATCCTCCACCGGTCTTCCGTTTCCTTCGAAACTGGTAATTTTTACTGTCCGGATTTTTTGTTCTTTAAAAACCCGGAATTGATCCATTGCCTGTTTCGCGCTGATATGGTCTTTGTAATAATATTGCGACCAGATTTCAGAACACATTAACTGCAGGATAAGGATAAGCGATGCAACTCTCATAAATGTAAACTTCGGGATTTTCTTCTAACGGAAATGCTTCTAATTTATTTGGGCTCTCATTCCAACAATGGCCCCAAATTTCTGTAAGGACGTTTTCAAAGGAAATTCTTTTCCTTATTTTGTGTTAAATTCTATTCCGGGTGTCCCATTCTAAAGAGCGAGCTGAAAAAATTTGTCTTAATTGTAATGCTGAACTCATTGGCCGTTTCTGCCAGGACTGCGGTCAGGAAAACATTGAACCGAAAGAGTCTTTTGGCGGATTAATTACACATTTTTTTAATGATATCACCCATTTCGATGGCAAGTTCTTTTCAACCCTGAAATACCTGATTACCCGGCCAGGATTTTTACCGAAAGAATTTTTAAGTGGCAGAAGGGCCCGGTACCTGCATCCCATCCGGATGTATGTATTTACCTCCGCCGTATTTTTCATCGTATTTTTTTCTCTTTTCGATGCCCGGAACATGGATCTGAACGGATTGCCCAGCCGGGAATCGAGCGGGAATGTGGAAAAGCAGATTGATGGTTTATGGAAAACAACTCTTGAAGACGCTGATACTATGGAAGACTCCTCCGCCATCGATTCTGCCTTTGAAACCATTATGGCCAAAAATAAAATTCTGAAAAAAGATTCCGTCAGCACCCGGAAGGCAAAGCGGGCCCGGTATTTTGGTCCAATAGACAAAGGCGAAACCTGGAATAAGTACGACTCAATGCAACTTACTCTGGAGCCAGCCCGCCGCGATGGCTGGCTGAAACGTCAGATCATATACCGCGATTTTAAGTTGTATGGTAAGTATGGCGAGAATGTCCGGGCATTGCTGAAAGATGTTTTGGATAAGTTTCTGCATACCTTTCCATACCTGCTGTTTGTATCGCTTCCCCTTTACGCACTCTTCCTCAAGTTATTATATATACGCCGAAAGCAGTTCTATTTCGCCGACCATGGAATCTGGCTTATTTACCTGTACATATTCACATTTATCCTGCTGCTGATCCTGTTTGGCCTTGAAAAGCTGGAACACTGGACCGGTGAAGGGCCGGTTACCGCGATCCAGACCGCGCTTGTATTCTTTGGGATCATTTATACTGTAAGGGCAATGAAACGATTCTATAATCAGGGCTGGTTCAAAACATTGACCAAATTTGCCCTTTTTAATATTCTTGCCTTTATTTCCATCAACTTCCTGTTCATTCTATTTTTTATGATTTCCGTATTCCGGGTTTAGCAGATAATAGGTTAAAATTGCATGATATGGCGAACGAAAACAATCCCGCGCTGGCAAATGCATTTTTAAAACTGGTACAGATCATGGATGATCTTCGGGAAAAATGTCCCTGGGATCGCAAACAAACCATCGACAGTTTGCGCATTCTCACTATTGAAGAAACCTATGAGCTGGCCGATGCCATTACCGATCACGACTGGAAAGGAATTAAGGAAGAAATCGGCGATATCCTGCTGCATATCATTTTTTATGCAAAAATTGGCTCGGAACAAAATCAGTTTACTCTTGAAGAAGCGATCAATTCAATCAGCGAAAAATTAATCTCACGCCATCCGCATATTTATGGCGATGTTGTTGTCAACAATGAAGAGGATGTAAAACAGAACTGGGAAAAGTTAAAACTGAAAGAGGGGAAAAAATCTGTTTTATCGGGGGTTCCAAAATCCCTGCCGGCCATTGTTAAAGCAACCCGGCTACAGGAAAAAGCGAAGCAGGTGGGTTTTGAATGGGACAACCGCGACCAGGTTTGGGACAAGGTGGAAGAAGAGATTATGGAACTGAAAGAAGCTGTCGGCGGTCAGGTACAGGAGCGGATTGAAGATGAATTCGGCGATCTTATGTTTTCACTTGTAAATTATGCAAGGTTTTTGAAGGTTGATCCTGAAAACGCCATCGAGAAAACGAACAAAAAATTCAAAGCGCGTTTTATGGCTATGGAAACAGAAGCTGCTAAAATCGGTAAATCGCTTGATGAATTAAGTCTGGAGGAAATGGATTCTATCTGGAATCAAATCAAAAAACAAAACAGGCAGAGTTGAAGGAGTTTCTGAGAAAATTAGTGGGTCAGAAAATTTATTTGCTGGTTGCGGCCCTCATCATTTTTGCACTGGCATTTCTGGTGAACACTTATGTAATCGGAACCTCATCGGCACATTATTACACCCGGCAGATTCAATCAGATATCCAGTCAAAAGAACACAGTTTCCAGGAACTGGCGGCCGATAGCGCCCTGCTGTCAAGAATCGTTTCAAAAACCTATACCGAAGATGATCTGAATGCTGTTCTCGACAGTAAAACGGGTTATTATATTTATATCTTCCGGCCCGATACCACCCGGATCCCGGAACTTCTTTTCTGGAATACCCAGGTTACCCTTCCACCGGTGAACCTGATGGAAGACTCTGACGCCAGCCGGATGGTAAGGCTCGACAACGGGTTATATGTCAGCACCAGCAAATCGGTTTTGCTACAGGGTAAACGTTATGTAGTGGAGGCCCTGATCCCGGTTACCCGGCAGTATTTTGTAGAACTGGAAAATCTTCCCAAGGAGTTCGTCAGTTTTCCAAAAGCAGGTTCAAGAGTAGATGTGGTGTTTGAACCAACCACGCTGGTTGTTCGCAGCAGTTTTGGCAATATCTTATTCTATCTTCAGAAACTCGACAGCAAAGCGGAAAAAACGAGCTGGTGGCTTGTGGCCATCATACTGGCTGGCGTTTTTTTAATTTTTGTATATATCCAGCAAACGGCCCATTTTCTTTATGAAAGATATGGAATCCAGGCCGGGGCTGGTTTTCTTCTGGCCGTCATCATTCTGCTTCGCCTTATCTCGTACGCGTCTCCCGACCTTCTAAACCTAAAACAATTTGAGCTGTTCGACCCCGCCATATATAGTTCCAGCTTTTTACTTGGTTCACTTGGCGATTTATTGATCAATGCCCTTCTGGTTTGCTGGATTGTAATGTTTGTTAACAGCCGCCTGCCCGGCGTAAGCCTTAAGCTAAGCAAACATCCGATCGTAAATCTGCTGTTGGTGCTTCTGTCGATGCTGATACTGGTAGCCGCCACTTTCTCATTCACGGGCGTATTACAAAGTCTGGTGGCCGATGCGCAGATCTCTTTTAACGTAACCAATTTTTTCAGTCTTACATTTTACAGCTTTGTTGGTTTTGTTATTCTGGCGGTAATGGCCCTCACGTATTTTTTCCTGATTCAGATGCTCCTCGCCATTGCCCGCGCTTATAATCAGGGACCCTGGTATATTCCGCTGCTGGTTATTGCAGCGATCGGATTGTTCGTAATCAGCCTGACCAGAAATCCGGCGGTTGTGGAAGTAAACCTCTATTCTTTGCTGTGGCTGGTGATGTTCGTACTGGTAATGCAACAAAAAATCTTCTCAGGATTAAATTTTCGTTTGAATATCTCCGAGGTATTGTTCTGGATGTTTGTATTTGCATTTTCCATTGCGGCCGTGATCATCTTTGAGAACCGTAAGATTGAGTTCGAACAAAGGCTGCGTTTTGCCGAAAAGCTGGCTATCCAGAGCGACCCCAGCAGTGAAAGGCTACTGAGCATTGCACTGGCTTATCTCGACAATGATTTTCTGGCTCCCAATTTTGACCGCTTCAGCGACCCCGAAGAAAACAGGCATATCAAAGACAGTATCATAAACAAAAACTTCAGTGAGTACCTGAACAAATACGATACAAAGATTTATACATTCGATCAAAATGGAACTCCACTTTTTAATGAGGAATCGGTTTCGTACGATACATTAAACACCATACATCGCATTAAAGGCAAAAAGACCAGCATCAACGGGCTGCATTATTTTGAACATTCATTCGACCGGTTCTCCTATATCTTCAAAAAGGAAGTGACAGATTCCTTTGCTTTCCCGGTTGGTTATTTCTTTGTTTTGTCGGATCCAAAAAAATACAAAAGCGATGCCCTGATCCCTGAATTATTTAACCAGACGAAAGAATTGCTGCCGGAATATTCCCCCGTATATTCTTATGGGATCTATAATAAATATGGTTTGATAGACCACTACAACGATTATCCCTTTCCCACTTTTCTCGATTCAGCCGAAATTCCCCGGGTTGAATATTTCGACCGGAAAGTGAATGATTTTGAAGAACTCTGGTATCGCCATCAACCGGGAAAAATGGTAATCATCGCCAAAAAAGACAATTCATTCATTGAAGCGATTACCCTGTTTGCTTACCTGTTCAGCACTTTTCTTCTATTATTATCTATATACAGATTGCTGGCATTACTGGTTCGTTCAAGACTGAAAATTCCGGTCTTAAGAAATTATTTTCAGCTAAGCATCCGGTCTCAAATTCATTCGACCATCATTTTTGTAAGCCTGCTTTCGTTCGTGGTAATAGGTGTGGCCACTATTTTGTTCTTTATAAATCGCTACGACCGGAATAATCAGGACCGGCTAAGCCGAACCATGCAGATCATGGCAAATGAGGTTCAGGGCGAGTTTGCGGGTTTAAGGGCTGCTAATGATTCGGCATCGCTGTACGATCTGTCTACAACGGCATTTCTTGAATACCTGATGGAAAACATTTCGCAGATTCACGGAACCGAAGTAAATCTTTATGATACGAGCGGAGAATTGCGGGTTTCTTCAAACCCCTTTGTTTATACAAAAGGAGTACTGAGCCTGAAAATGAATCCCAGCGCTTATTATTATCTGAATGAAAAGAAAGCGGTTCAGTATGTTGGCGAAGAACAAATGGGAAAGGTGGATTATTTTAGTATCTATGCGCCGGTCAGGAACGAGGAAGGGGTCGCCTATGCGTATCTGAATATACCTTTTTTTAGTACTCAGGAAGAACTAAAGCAGGAGATCTCCAATTTCCTTGTTACGGTTATTAATCTGAACGCCTTCATATTCCTGGTAGCCGGTGCCATTGCTCTTTTTATTACCAACCGGATCACATCTTCGTTTACGATCATCGGACAAAAAATGCGTGATATCAATCTTCAGGTTATAAATCAGGAAATCCAGTGGAAACGTAATGATGAAATTGGAGAGCTGGTGAAAGAATACAATAAAATGGTTCATAAGCTGGACGAAAGTGCCGAAGCAATGGCAAAATCGGAAAGGGAAGGGGCCTGGCGGCAAATGGCCAGGCAGGTTGCGCACGAAATTAAAAACCCTCTGACTCCGATGAAGCTGAGCATTCAGTATCTGCAGAAGGCGATTACAACTAACTCCACGAATGTAAAAGAGCTGACGGAAAATGTTGCGCGCACCCTGGTGGAGCAGATCGACCATTTATCGAAAATAGCTTCCGATTTTTCCCAATTTGCCAATATTGGTAATCCGCGCAATGAAGTTTTCGATCTTCATGAGGTGCTGCAGTCACTGTCATCATTATACGAATCGAACGAAAATCTCCGGGTAACCTGGGAACCGGTTCCCGAAAAAGTGATGTTATATGCCGATAAGACCCAGCTCAACAGGCTGTTTACAAACCTGCTTCTAAACGCGATTGAAGCCTCGGATGATACCGATGAAAAGTTAATCAGAATAGAAGAAAATATTACCAGCGAATATATAACGGTAAGTATAACCGATTATGGCCAGGGGATTCCGGAATTAATGCGCGAAAAAATCTTTACGCCGAATTTCACCACAAAATCTTCAGGCACCGGTCTGGGTCTTGCTATGAGTAAAAGCATTGCCGAGCAGGCACATGGCGATATCTGGTTTGAAACGGTTGAAGGAAAAGGGACCAGTTTTTTTGTAAAGCTTCCCTTGTTAAGAGCGGTGGCCGTTTAAAAAGCCGGCCTGCGCTTTTTCAAAAAGGCTTCCAGCTCTTTTAGTCCAAAACTGCTAAGGTTCTGTTCGCTGCGAGCTCCCGCTTTTTGCGCCATCAATACCCCATACCGGCAAAGATCAAATTCACTGATATCGTGCGCATCGGGATCAATGGAAATCATAACGCCTTTTTCCAGCGCGTAATCAATATAGCGCCAGTCCAGATCCAGCCTTCTTGGATTTGCATTAAGCTCTATCACTACATCGTGTTCCTTACAGGCATCTATAAGCGCGAAATAGTCAACCGGAAACCCGGGCCTGCTAAGCAATAGCCGGCTGGTCATATGTCCGAGTATGGTTGTATAAGGATTTGAGATTGCCTTTAACAATCGCGGCATCGATTTATCGATGGTCATTTTCAGGTTTGAATGAACGGAAGCAATGACCAGATCAAATGAAGCCAGGATCTGATCGCTGTAATCAAGATTTCCGTCGTTCAGAATATCGCTTTCAATGCTCTTGAAAATCCGGAAAGGTTTCAGCTTTTTATTCAATTCATCGATCTCTTCATGCTGGCGGATAATTCTTTCTTCCTGCAATCCGTTGGCATAAAATGCGGATTTGCTATGGTCGCTGATTACAAGGTATTCGTAGCCTTTTTTAATACAGGCATTGGCCATTGCCTCAATGCTGTGCGTACCATCGCTCCAGGTGCTGTGACTGTGAATTATTCCGCGGATATCCTGCGGTTGAATGACAGCGGTAAAGCTTTCTGTTTTTGCTTTTTCCAGGATGGATTTTTTTTCACGAAGAAAGGGGGGAATTTTGTTTATTCCCGCAAGCTTAAAGACTTCATCCTCTTCTTTCAAATTCAGGTTCAGATCCGGATATAATTCATTCCAGCCCTCCATAAACTCAGTGGCGGCGCTGGTTTCGAAGAGTTTTTGCGTAAAAGTTTCCGCTTTGGTAAAATAAAATTGCAGCAGTACATTTTCGGGTCCGCGGAAGCTGGCCGAAAACCCTTCAATATCCTCTTCAGTATGATTGTTTGATGCAAAAAAATCCCGGATCTCATCGATCGGAGCGGTTGTTACCCATTCCAGCTTATCAATTATTTCGGCATTGCGACGATAGGCGCCGGTCATTTCCAGGCGATGGCCGGAAAATTTCTTTTTCAGAATTTTATGAATCCCGAGCGCGAATTCTTCAATCGATGCGAACAGATGACTGCCCTTACTTTTCATAAAAAAGTTGATGGCATCCATCACATTTTTTTGGGTTTTTTCTCCAAAACCTTTGAAGCGCGCAAGCCGGTTTTCATTGCATGCATATAGTAGTTCGCCCATCGATTCTATTTCCATTTCCTTCCAGATCGTATTAATCTTTTTAGGTCCCAGTCCCTTTATACTCATCATTTCCAGGATACCCGGCGGTGTTTTCGAAACATAATCTTCCAGGGCCTGAAGATGGCCTTTATCCAAAATCTCAATGATCTTTTTTCCGGTCGATTCCCCAATTCCCTTCAGAGCAAAAATTTTTGACCGGTCGAGATCCGTTAGCTGCACCGGTAATTTTTCAATATTAAATGCCGCCGAGCTGTATGATTTGGATTTGAAAGAATTTTCACCATGGATGTCCATCAGTTTGGATAGCATTGAAAACTGGTCGGCGATCGAATAATTATCCATATACAAAAAATGAGATTGGAAGAATGAAAGGCAAAGTAAGATCAATTCATCCAATTCATTGAATGAATGGGGATGGATTTAAAACTGTATGGCCCGTTTTTCTTTGTTGTAATTCAGTATTACTGCCTGATCTTATGATCATTGGCGTCCGGGTAATAATTGTCAATTTACCTGAAACCTGTATCAACAGTAAGTTACGAGCAGTCATTGTAAATGACCCCTTCCACTTTTTTTAAGAAAAAAAGTGGAGTAAAAAAATCGGGCTGCGGAATAAATCCTAAAAATTGAAACTTCCGGCTAAATAAAAACAAGTCACAGCGACGGAATATAGCCCAGCAGTGGTAGGACTTACGAGCTAAAGATCATCTCCGAGCTTCGGTAACAACTGTTTTTATTTTACGCCGTCCGTTTCAATTTTCTTAACGGATTTCTTCCGAGGCCCAGGGAATACATTTTACCCGGACACCAATGAT
>JAEZAY010000262.1 GCA_023427575.1 Bacteroidota bacterium
ATCAGATCTTTTCGCCTCTGGCTCTCAGTTCTTTTACCACGGTGAATAAACCCCGCTTGTTGATGGTACGGATTCCTTCAGTAGAAAGTTTCAGCGTGATCCATTTATCTTCCTCAGCAAGGAAAAAACGCTTGGTTTGCAAATTTGGTAAAAATCTGCGCTTAGATTTAATATTCGAGTGCGAAACTTTATTTCCGGTTATAGGAACTTTACCCGTGATCGTGCATACTCTTGCCATGAGTTCTAAAAATTTTGGACGGCAAAGGTCAGTAAAATTGCTGAGTTTGCAAAAAGATTTAAAAAAATTTTCCACCTGCTTTTCCACAGCTGTGGAAAAAGGCCTCTTGGGAGCCTCGTAAATTTTTAACATTGAAAATCAATACATTCGGCAATATCTTTATTTCACCTTTTACGTATATGATGTAAGCTGAATCCAATCCGTACAAATAACAGCAAAAAACATGAAACGGAAAACCATACCCCGCGATATTAGCTGGCTCTCGTTCAATGCCAGAGTTTTGCAGGAAGCTGCCGATAAATCGGTGCCGCTGAAAGAGCGGATCAAATTTCTCGGCATTTTTTCAAATAATATGGACGAGTTTTTTCGGGTTCGGGTGGCCACCCTTAAAAGGATGGCCGAATTCGGTCCGAAAATTAAAAATATGCACCTCGAACAATCTCCTGCCAAAATCCTGGATCAGATCCAGGAAATTGTGGTGGAACAGAACGTTCAGTTTGACCAGACCTGGGAGCAGGTTCGCCTGGAACTGGAGAAAGAGAACATATACCTGGTAAATGAAAAACAGCTTAACAAGGAAGAGCAAAAAGATGTGCAGACCTATTTCGACGAAGAAGTTCGCTCCAACATCATTCCGTTGATGATTGAAAACATGCACCAGCTTCCCTATTTGCGGGAAAAATCGATCTATCTGGGGGTGGTTTTGTCGAAAAAAGACGGATCCATGCCCCGGAAATATTCCATAATAGAAGTGCCCAGCCGGACTAATGGCCGGTTTAAACTGCTGCCCGCCCGGGGCCATCAGCAGCGGATAATCTTACTGGAAGATGTTATCCGCTTTAATCTGAAACATATTTTCAGCTATTTTGGATACGACCGGTACGATTCCTGGGTTTTTAAAGTAACCAAGGATGCCGAAATGGATATCGACAACGATGTTTCCACCACCTTTATTCAAAAGCTCGAAAAAGGACTTAAAAATCGCCGCAAAGGAAAACCGGTTCGCTTCATTTACGATAAAGAAATGGATGCCGGTTTACTGGAATTCCTGATGCAGAAACTGAACCTTTCCGGAAACGACAGTGTGATTCCGGGGGGCCGCATCCATAATTTCCGGCACTTTATGGATTTTCCGGATGTTTTTCACCGCAAAAACCCAAGGAAAAAACCCTTCACTCACCCCGCACTGGTCAATTTCCGGCGGGTGACGGATGTTGTTCTGAAACGCGATATCATGCTGCATTTCCCCTATCACTCCTTTAATGCGGTGATTGACTTGCTGCGGGAGGCGGCGATCGACCCGGAAGTGACTACCATTAAAATCTCCGCATACCGGCTGGCTTCCAATTCCAAAGTGGTGAATGCTCTGGTGAATGCCGTTCGCAACGGCAAAAGCGTAACTGTTATGCTGGAGCTCAGAGCCCGATTTGATGAAGAAGCAAACCTTGCCTGGAAAGACGTGCTGGAAGAAGAAGGGGTAAAAGTGCTTATCGGGATTCCCAACGTTAAAATTCATGCGAAAATCTGCCTGATCAAACGCCGGTCGAATAACCGAACCACGCATTATGGCTTTGTAAGTACGGGAAACCTTAATGAGAAAACGTCCACCGTATATGGCGACCATTGCCTGCTTACCTCCGACCGCCATATTATGGCCGATGTAAACCGGATCTTCACGTATCTGGAAAACTGGAGATCGGGCTCGGAAGCGATCAAAACCTGTAAAACCATTATTCCCTGTCCTTTCGCCCTTCGGAAAGAGATGCATAAGCTGATAAACCGGGAAATAAAAAACGCACGGAGTAAAAAAACGGCCTATATCATTCTTAAAATGAATTCGCTTTCCGATGAAGACATGATCGAAAAGCTATATGAGGCGGCACGTTCGGGTGTTAAAGTTCGGCTGATCGTGCGGGGCATTTTCTGCATGTTCTCTGAAAACAAAAAATTCCGGCATCCGGTAAGAGCGGTCAGTATTGTAGATGAATACCTGGAACATGCGCGAGTTTTTATTTTTGCAAACGGTGGCGCCGAAAAAGTATTCATATCTTCCGCCGACTGGATGTTGCGAAACCTCGATCACCGGGTGGAAGCCACCTGTCCGGTTTTAGACGAATCAATCAAATCGGAGATCCGCAATATTATAGATATACAACTAAAGGATAATGTGAAAGCCCGGATTTTAAATAACGAGTTAAGTAATCGCTACGCCCGCGACCGCTCGGATCTAAAGATCCGTTCGCAGGTGGAAATTTATCAGTTCCTGCATCATAAAAATATAGGTGCTGTTAATTTAAGAAACAAGCCGGAACTCATTACCCAATTATCGGAAACCGAAAACCCATCTGGAATACATGAAACTGGGAGCAATTGATATCGGTAGCAATGCCGCGCGACTTTTGATAACCGAGGTAACCGAAACAGCCAATGAAAAGCCGCAGTTTCAAAAGCTGAATCTGGTGCGGGTTCCCCTGCGCCTGGGTTTTGACGTTTTTGAAACAAAAGAGATCTCGGATGAAAAAACCGACATGATCAAAAAAACAATCAAGGCGTATAAATGCCTGCTGGATGTGTATGGTGTGGAAAGATACAAAGCCTGCGCTACTTCAGCCATGCGCGACGCCCGTAATGGGGCGGCCATTATTGAAGAAATCAGGGATCTTACCGGAATAAGTATTGAAATTATTTCAGGCGATGCGGAAGCAAGTCTTATCTATGAGAATCACATTGCGGAAAATCTCGACAGACAACATTCCTATCTTTATATTGATGTAGGGGGCGGTAGTACAGAGCTCACACTGTTTGCGGGCAATACCCTGGTATTTAAAAAATCTTTCAACATCGGCACCATCCGTTTGCTCAAAAAACAGATTGATGAATCACTTTGGGAAGAAATGCGCGATTTTCTTAAAAAAGAAATCCGTAAATATCCAGATGATCTGGTAGCCATTGGTTCGGGAGGAAACATTAATAAGGTGTTTTCAATGTCGAAACGAAAAGAGGGAAAACCTTTGCATCTTGAAATGCTGAAAGATTATTACAATGAGTTGAGCCGCGTTTCGCTGGAAGACCGGATGCGGCTGTATAAGCTTCGTGAAGACCGCGCAGATGTTATTGTGCCGGCGCTTTCCATTTATCAGAATGTTATGCGCTGGGCGGGGATCACGGAAATTTATGTGCCGAAGATCGGCCTTGCCGACGGGCTTGTTCAACACTTATATCAGGAATTAAAAAAGGAAAAACAGCATGAGCACGCATAGCGAAATAAAAAAAATAACGACCAATACGCTTCAGAAAATGAAGTTAAACGGGGAAAAAATTTCAATGATCACGGCTTATGATTTTTCCTTTGCGCGGATCTTCGACGCGGCCGGCATTGATGTAATCCTGGTAGGTGATTCAGCATCCAATGTAATGGCTGGTCATGAAACCACGCTGCCGATAACGCTTGATCAGATCATCTATCATGCGTCTTCGGTTATACGTGGCGTTAAGAGAAGCCTCGTAGTGGTAGATCTACCTTTCGGTTCCTACCAGTCGAATTCCAAAGAAGCCCTGGCTTCCGCCATCCGAATCATGAAAGAAACCGGCGCCCATGCCATTAAACTGGAAGGGGGCGAAGAGATCCTTGAATCAATTAAACGGATTCTGGCCGCAGGCGTGCCGGTAATCGGCCATCTGGGTTTAACACCTCAGTCCATTTACAAATTTGGCACTTATTCGGTTCGGGCAAGGGAAGAAGCAGAGGCAGCGAAGCTAAAGTCGGATGCCCGGATTTTGGAAGAAGCAGGATGTTGTGCCCTGGTACTGGAAAAGATCCCGGCCAGTCTGGCAAAAGAGGTTTCAGAAATGCTTCAAATCCCAACGATCGGAATCGGCGCCGGGAAATATTGCGATGGTCAGGTGCTGGTGATGCACGATATGCTCGGAATCAACACGGAATTTAACCCGCGCTTTTTACGGAAATACTTAAATCTGAACGAGCAGATTACAGGAGCAGTACAGCAATATATTTCAGATGTGAAATCACAGAATTTTCCAAGTGAAAACGAGCAATATTGACATACAAAGCATCCTGGGTTTCCTGAAAATAAAAATTTCCTCATAAAAGTGGTTTCGAAGATTCAGGCTTATAATAAAGCACGATGGCGCCCGATTGCAGTTCCTTTGTATTTATCAGGTTTAGATGAACCT
>JAEZAY010000345.1 GCA_023427575.1 Bacteroidota bacterium
TTTTTATTTAGCCGGAAGTTTCAATTTTTAGGATTTATTCCGGAGCCCGATTTTTTTGCTCCACTTTTTTTCTAAAAAAAAGTGGAAGGGGTCATTTACAATGACTGCTCGTAACCTACTGTTGATACAGATTTCAGGTAAATTGAAAATTATTAACCGGACACCAATGATTATCACATTTGCTAATTACCTTATGCCGGAAGTTTCAATTTTTAGGATTTATTCCGCAGCCCGATTTTTTTGCTCCACTTTTTTTCTAAAAAAAAGTGGAAAGGGTCATTTTACTATGACTGTTCTTAATTCGCTATTGGTGCAGCTTCCAGGTAAATGGAAAATTATTATCCGGACAGCAGGGACTTAAAACCGGCTGTGGTAGTTCTTAATAAATTTTTGACTAACACAGTGCTTACTTCAGCCGGTAGGCAATCCCGATTTGAATAGTTCGCGGATCTCCGAGATTATAACTGTATCCGAAAGAACTTTTGGTTGCATTGGTGGCATAGTAGGTATTTGTAAAATTCAACAGGTTCATCCAGCATTCCAGTTTTTTGATTTCATACCCAAGTCGCAGGTTAAATACATCAAAGCCCTTGTAAAGACTGGTGTTTTCGGGATTTTGCCAATACGGGCCAAGGTGCTGATATTCGATGCTGATCTGAAAATCCTTAAAGAAAGCGGGCTTAAACGAAATTTCCGAGTTATGAATAAATGGTGGCGCATTGTTCATTTCCCTTCCCGAATAATCATTTCCTTTTTCTACAAAGGTTTTGAACTCGTGTTTAGAATTAGAAGCGCTGAAGCGAAGTTTCAGGCCCGTCAAAGGTTTTAACGTAACGGAATATTCGATCCCATAGTGCCTGGTTTTTCCGGCGTTAGCGTTTGCAAAAGTTCCGTCATCCTGGCGAACAGAAATAATCTCATTGTTCCCCTCCAGCAAATAAATGCTCCAGTCGGTATAAATTTTATTGTTTAGCAACGAAACCCAGCCCCCCGCTTCGTAATTAAAAAAGGTTTGAGGATTTAATTCGGCCACTTTTACGCCTCTGAATAATTCGGTGATTTGTGGTGCTACAAATCCTTCACTGTAGTTGGCATAAAATCCCGCTTCCCTGAATGCCTGCCAGGTTAAGCCTAATTTCGGGGTAAACCGGTAGAACATTTTTTTTGTATCGGGTGCGCCGCTGAAGGCAGAAGGGGGCAGAAAGTTTTTATAATTCATCTGGTACAGGTCGTAACGCATCCCGGCTACCAACTTCAGTTTATCACTTATTGCATAGCTGAATTGCGAAAACAGTGCGGCATTGTTCAGATCGGTGATATAGTTGCTCAGGGAGCTGTCTATCCGGTTTTCGTAAGCAAGGTATTTACGGCTTATGCTATCCTGCCTGATCCTGATATAATTAGCGGTATAACCTGCCGGACTATGATCAATGGTTATGCCTGTAACCAGTCCGGTTTTAGTATCACGCGACTGATACCGGTGAACCGCGTTCACCACATAGCTTTTGAAAAAGTTATCATTCAGTTCTCCGTGTGCAAGGGTTTTATTGCCTGAGAAAACGCCGTTCACCCTCCGATAGTCGTCCCGGATCGAATAGGCCGGATTCTGTTTAATGCTGTTTGATCGGAAAACGAGAGCCAGGCTGCCGGAATGCTGATCATTCCAGATTTTGTTTAACTGCGATTTAAACCGAACTCCGCTTACGTCGCGGAAGGTAAAAGTTTGCGGACTACTGTAGTTCTTTTTATGAAAAGCCATGCTGTCGAGGCCGCCGCGCATCTCGCTGCTATAGTCAAAAGCGGTTAAAGAATTCACCACTGTGGTGGTTTTGTTGAAACTGTAATCGGCGCGAATGGTTCCGATAAACTTGGTAAAATCGCTGTGGTCAAGCCTGCCGTTTTTGTTTTGTGCGATATAACCATTAATGGCTATTCCCAGTTTTCCATACCGGTTGCCGGCGGAGATATCGACCCGGCGATAACCGGTATTACTACCCTGTACAGATAAACGCAGATTCAGGTCTGCCGGTGGTGTGGCGCTGATGAAGTTGATAGCGCCGCCGATTGCCTCCCCGCCATACATACTGGAGGCGGGCCCGCGGATGATCTCGATGTTTTTCACAGCAGTCAGATTCATTTCAAGCAATGCATTGTGATTAAAGACCCCGCTGGTGCGCACCGGGATTCCATCTTCAAGATAGAGATAGAGACTTTTGGTAGACATGGGCTGTCGGATGCTCATGCTGTGCTGTTCGTTGCCAAGGTTCACCATAAATACTCCGCTCACTTTATTAACCAGTTGATCTATGCTGACGGCCCTGGTATCCCGGATTTGTGTACTGCTGATGGTGCTGATCGCAACCGGAACCGCGCTTCGTTTCTGGGCCTGGCGACTCGCTGTTACAACTACTTCATCCAGCGAACCTGTTTTCTGTTCAAGCAGAATGTAAGATGAATGTAGCTTGTCGAGATCTACCCGTTTCGATTGGTACCCGACAACGCTTACCTGGAGCTGATCTTTGTCGAAGGGAATTCTGACCTGCCCTTTTTCATCGGTGGTGTAAACAATGCCCCGTGAGTCCATTATACTTGCCCCGGCAATTGGTTCCCGGGTGATCTGGTCAGCAATGGTTAAGGCGGTTACCTGCGCATTCAGCAATGCAGGCATATATAGAAAAATGATAAAAATAAAAGTCCTGATTGTTTTCATTACAATGTGAAATTGGAGCAGGCGTTTAAATTCGCTTTGGATTGAATAACTCAATGCCTGCGTGATTAATTACGTAGTTCCGTGTTGGATCGGTAGAAATGGTAAAATGTAATGATTAATCAGCAGGGAGGATGAAAGATGGCCGCCGCAACCCCTGTAACCGGATTACTTTGAAATGGAGGATAAATAGTATGAATGGAATCGAATGCTTTACAGATTGTGGCGGTGAAAGCGAGATCGGGAAGGATCTCGCTTTTATTTTCCAGTTTTCGTTCGGGATTATTTTTTTCCTTGTTTTTTTCTTCCTTTAATTTTTTCGAAAGCTGGCAGGTGCCTTCGCAATTCATTGTTGGTTTATCGCGGTTGATACAAAGTACCGCCGCTATGAAAGACTGGTTCTTGTAAAAATCAAGTACAATTATCGCCTTGTTGAAAGTCTGGGCCATAAAGGCCAGCAACAGCAATATGACGGATAATTGTTTTGTCATAAAAAAATATACGCAAAGGTATATGCTTTAGTTGCTATTCATACCTGATAATTGTCATAATTCCTGATACCCCCATCTTCATAATAACAGGGGCTATGATAAAAAGCGATTTAAATATGACTAATTTCAGCCGGCCTGTTTATAATTGTTATCTTTCAATGAAAGGAAGAATTTGAACTTTGCGGCTTCAAATACCTAATCAGAAGTACATAATGAAACAGATAGATTATACAACAGCAGAAGAGGCAGTAAAAGTAATTAAATCGGGAGACCGGGTTTTTATCCATGGCAGCGCCGCTACACCTGTCTTACTGGTGAAAGCGATGCAGAAAAGACATGCGGAACTTCGGGATGTAGAACTTGTCAGCATCACCACGCTGGGCGATCTGGACCTGATGAATGAAGAATATCGCGGCAGCTTTTTTATGAACTCACTGTTTGTTTCGGCCAATACAAGGCAGATTGCGAATACGGAATTTGGCGATTATGTTCCCATATTTTTGAGTCAGATACCGCAGCTTTTCCGCAAGAATATTTTGCCGGTAGATGTAGCGATGATTCAGGTATCACCTCCCGATCTGCACGGATATGTTTCGTTGGGAACATCGGTAGATGTGGCAAAGGCGGCATTGGAGAAAGCACATGTGATCATTGCACAGGTAAATCCATTAATGCCCAGAACCCATGGCGATGGTTTTCTGCATATCAGCAAGATCAATTCCCTGGTATGGCAGGAAACCGCATTGCCCGAAGTGAATTATTCGGTGAATGTACCGGCCAATGTACTTAAGATAGGGGCGAATGTTGCTTCCCTGATTGACGATGGAGCAACACTCCAAATGGGAATCGGCACCATACCCGACCAGGTTTTAAAAAATCTCACAGGTCATAAAAATCTTGGAATTCATACCGAAATGATGTCTGACGGCGTGATTCCTTTGATCCAGAGCGGCGTGATTAATAACAGCCGCAAAAAACTGAATGTGGGCCGGTCGGTCACCGGTTTTATGGTGGGAACCCGGGTATTGTATGATTTTGTAAACGACAATCCTTCCGTGCGGGTGATGGATATCAGTTATGTAAACGATGCGAGTGTCATTCGCCAGAATCCCGGCGCCACTGCCATTAACAGTGCCATTGAAATTGATCTTACCGGCCAGGTTTGTGCCGATTCAATTGGTACCTATCAATATTCCGGAATCGGGGGTCAGATGGACTTTATCCGTGGCGCTTCTTTATCAGAAAATGGAAAACCGATCATCGCACTGCCCGCCGTAACTTCCAAAGGGCTTTCCCGCATCGTTCCTTATTTAAAAGAAGGCGCAGGGGTAGTAACCACCCGGGGTCATGTGCATTGGGTAGTTACTGAATTTGGTATTGTAGACCTGTTCGGAAAAAACCTGAAGCAGCGCGGAAGAGCTTTAATTGATATAGCACATCCCGACCACCGCGAAAGCCTTGAAAAAGCGTTTCACGAGCGATATAAAAAGTCCTAAGGAATAGGCCGGGGATTTTCCCTGGAATCCACTCTGAACGATACCTTACAAATACATCCGTAAGAAGCGGCCTTCCCGTCTTTTACATGTACTTTAAAATCTTTTACATATACGGAGTCGATATTGTGAACTGTCTTTCCAACCTCTTCAATGCAGTTTTTAATAGCGTCATCAAAGCTGGTGGGTGAAGAAGCTATTACTTCCAGAACTTTTACAATAGCCATAAACGAAGATTTTGTAGTGAGGGAATGATGGTTCCGGATCATATCAATGACCCGGCTCCCTTATTTACGGGATATCGGCGATTCCGGTTTTATTCTTCTACAATCTGCCGCGAGCACTTGGGTTC
>JAEZAY010000349.1 GCA_023427575.1 Bacteroidota bacterium
GTACGGGTAACGTTTTCCAGCTGATCTTTCTGTTCAATCAGACTTTTTTCTGCTTCTTTTCGCGCCGTTATATCAACGATAAAGGCGATTACAAATGTTTCATTTTTTTGTTTGAAATGGCTCAGGCTTACTTCTACGGGAAATTCCATCCCATTGGTATGTTTGGCGAAGAGGTCGCGGCCATGCCCCATCGTTCTGTTGGAAGGTTCGTTATAGAATCCGGTCCGGTAGGTTATATGGCGATCCTGTGCCCTGTTGGGGATCAGCACTTCCACCTTTTTTCCGATCAGTTCACGGCGCGTATAACCGAATAATTTTAAAGCAGCTGGGTTAGCCAGTACAATTTCCCCCGCTTTATTGGTCAGGATTACACCTTCCGTTGCAAACTCAAACAGGGCGTTTAATTGCTGCCGCTCGCTTTTCGCCGTGCGGCTGTCTCTTTTCACCTTTAACACAAGAAGGGTGGCCAGAATCAATACCAGGGCCGAAAACAATTCGGCAATGATCGAATCGGTATTACGGTAATGGCCCGCATTGAAGATCGTGACCCCAATCAGTATCAGTCCGGCAATCGAGCAGATCCAGGTAGAAATATCTTCTTCCAGAACAATGGTGACGAAGATTAGAAATACGAGCCCGCTATTGATATAGAGGATGTTCGGAAAGATCAGCCTTAAAATCGACAGCAGAATAAATAGAACTACACAAAGTCCGATTATCAGATAATACCGTTTCCTGTTCATAGCGCCTTAATTGGGGCTGAAATTATCGAAATACTGCGATTTGAGTATGGGCTTTCTGCAGTTCCGGCGAATGAAGGCTTTAATGTGATGAAACTCATATAAGAATTTAATCATGGTCAGGGAATCCGCTTGCGGGGAAAAATATCTTTGAGTTACAATGAAAGGCATGCAGATTAATCCCTTACTTATAAAGAAATACGATCAACCCGTTCCAAGGTATACGAGTTATCCAACGGTTCCGTTCTGGGATCCGGTAATTGACACGGAAAAATGGAAATATTCCTTCGCCGATCAGTTTGATAAACGAAACCATACAGAAGGACTAAGTCTATACATCCACCTGCCTTTTTGTGAATCGCTGTGCACCTATTGCGGCTGTAATAAGAAAATTACAACCAACCACAGTGTGGAGGAAGTTTACATAGATGCGATCAGCAAGGAATGGAAAATGTACCGCAAGCTGATGAGCCAGACCCCGGTTATCCGCCAGCTTCACCTGGGTGGCGGTACCCCCACTTTTTTTTCACTCCTGAATCTTAAAAAACTCATTGGTCTTTTGCTAAAGGATTGCATCACGCATCCTTTGTATGAATTCAGTATTGAAGGCCATCCAAACAATACCACGGCCGATCATTTAAAAGTGCTGGCCGGTTTTGGATTCCGCCGTATCAGTTATGGCGTGCAGGATCTTGATCCTGAAGTGCAGCGGGTAATTAATCGGATCCAGCCTTTCGAAAATGTTGCCAGGGCCACAGAGGAAGCCCGGCAGGCCGGATTTAACTCGGTGAATTTTGATCTGATCTACGGACTTCCCAAACAAAATCTCAGTTCTATCACAAATACCATTGAACAGGTTATCGGCTTAAAACCCGACCGCATTGCTTTTTACAGTTATGCGCATGTACCCTGGACCAGCCGGGGCCAGCGCTTGTTTGATGAAAATGATCTTCCGGCTCCTGAAGAAAAACTGGCGCTGTATGTCAGGGGGAAACAACTGCTGACCGATGCCGGTTATATTGATATTGGCATGGACCATTTCGCCCTTCCGAATGATGATTTATACAAGGCCTATCAATCAAAGACCCTTCACCGGAATTTTATGGGTTATGCCGCAGGAGATCCCGGCTTATTGCTTGGGCTGGGGGTGTCAGCTATCAGCGATATCGGTGTGGCATATGCGCAGAATGTAAAAACCTTAAAAGAGTACTACCGGATGCTGGAAGAAGGCGAACTGCCTTCTGTAAAAGGTTATTTTTTAAACGAAGAAGACCTGGCGGTAAAACAATATATTCTCGATATCAGTTGCCGGAATGAAACGGTCATCCAGGAAAAGCATCATGAATTGTTTGAAGAATTTACAAAGCCGCTGCTGCAGAAATTCAGCGAGGAAGGACTGCTTGTAATGAATGGCGCATCGATCCGGCTTACCGATGCCGGTCATCATTTTATCCGCAATATCTGCAGTGCCTTTGATCTTCGGCTCCAGCGAAAAGGAAAGGCGGGAGAAGCCATGTTTAGCAAAGCGATCTAGCCTCTCCCGGTTCCAAACCGCTTTTTACAGCTTGTTTTTTCCAGCTTTATATCCCGAAATAGAGTAGTAGAGAATATAAACATAACAGGGGATCATACAAAGGAAAAATGAAAGGCTGTTGCTCATTCCCACTTCATCTTTCAGATACCCATATAATAAAGGCAGCAGTGCGCCACCCGCGATACCCATTATCAGCATGGCCGATCCGATCTTTGTAAATTTGCCAAGCCCATCAATTGCCAGGGGAAAAATAGCGGGCCACATCAAGGCATTGGATAATCCCAGTAAAGCAATAAATGTAATGGCAGTATAGCCATCGCTAACAAAAACGCCAATGGTGAAAAGAATTCCGGATATGGCCGAAATCTTCAGACCGGTTTGCTGCGAAATTATTTTCGGGATCGTGGCAATTCCGATCAGATAGCCTACCAGCATAGCCAGCAGCGTGAAGAAGGTAAAGTTCTTGGTTTCATCCAGCGACATTCCCATCGCGTTTCCATACATCCCGATCGCATCGCCGGCCATTACTTCGGCTCCCACATACAGGAACAAACACAATACTCCAAGCATTAAATGCGGATACTGAAACACACTGGTTTTTGCCGGCAGATCCGATTTCAGATCAGCATCCTCCTGATCGGTATCTACCACTGGCAGCGGCGCCTTTTTAATAAACAGGGCGAGGCCAACCAGTACTGCGGCAATAATGATATATGGAGTTATGATCCGCGATGCCAACTCGTTGAGCAGCAAATTTTGCTGAGCGGGATCCGTGGAACTGATAATCTGGTTTTCCAGTGAAGAGGCGTTTTTGAGAACACTGGCGCCCAGGATGCCGGGGCTTATCATTCCCGCTACCTTATTGCAGATCCCCCTGATGCTGATCCGCTTCGCAGCGCTTTCAATGGGGCCGATAATGGAAATATAGGGATTGACGGCGGTTTGCAATAAGGCGAGTCCCATTCCCTGAATAAAAAGTCCGGTTAAGAACATTCCAAAATGACGGGCATTGGCGGCCGGTATAAATACCAGCGACCCGATGGCCATCACCAGTAATCCCAACGCCATCCCATTCTGGAACCCGGTTTTCTTTAATATATATGAAGATGGTATGGCCAGGAAAAAATAAGCCATGTAAAAGGCAAAAGTGACAAAGAAGGCCTGAATATCATTTTCAAGCTGGCAGGCCAGCTTTAAAAAAGGAATCAGCGTACTGTTCAGCCAGGTTACGAATCCGAAAACGAAAAATAAAATGCCAATAATAACAATTGCTCCTGTTTTACCGGCCATTTTAGGGGGAGTTGCGCTGATCGCAGTTTGCATGGATACTTTTTTTTAATGATCGGGCAAATTACGGGAAACAGAATTATTATGAAAGCATTCTGCAAAATTCATCGTTCCTTAAAATCCGTCAGGGGCCGAAATAGGATAAAAATTTTTTAATGTTTATTTTACCTGGCATTTACAAATACCCATCACCATAATTTCTTTTAATGATTTCAAATCCTCCCGGTTCCAATTACCGGCTTTTGTCGCTGGATCTGATGCGTGGTTTGATTATGATTTAGCTGGCCGGCGAAGCCGCCCGATTGTATTCGGCGCTGAACAAACTCGAAATCCAGGGTTTGGGAGCTATGCTGGTCGATCAGTTTTTCCATCATCCCTGGCATGGGCTTCGATTCTGGGATTTGGTGCAGCCGGCTTTTATGCTGATGGCAGGTTCCGCAATGTATATTTCCTATCATTACAAATTAAAAAAGGGGATCAGCTGGAGCGAAAATCTTTCGCATGTAATTGTTCGCTGCGTAAAACTTTTCATTTTTGGCACGGCACTTCATTGCATTTATGCCGGAAAGCTGGTTTGGGAACTTTGGAATGTGTTAACACAGCTATCCGTTACCACGCTGATTGCCTATCTGATCATCCGGACCTCCTGGAAATTTCAAATCCTATGCAGTCTTTTTCTCCTGGTCATTACGGAGCTTTTATATCGCAATCTGGATATACCCGGGTTTGACCAGCCTTTTGTGATGGGGAAAAATGCGGGATCTTATTTCGATATCCTGCTGATGGGAAAAATCAACAGCGATGGATGGGTGGCCATCAATGTTATTCCTACGGCTGCTCATACTATCTGGGGCGTGCTGGCGGGAAAACTGCTGGTATCCGGGCATAAATGGTCATACAAGATCCGGATTTTGGTCATCAGCGGACTAATTGGATTGGTGGCGGGATATGAACTTGATCTGGCTTCCATCACACCCATTGTCAAACGGATCAGTACCAGTTCCTTTACCCTGGTAACAGGTGGCTGGGTTTTGCTTATTCTTGCTTTTTTATACTGGCTAACCGACGTAAAGAAATACAATCGGCATGCATGGATATTTGTGGTGGTTGGAATGAACGCGATTTTTATTTAGCTGTTTTTTGAAACGATCGGGGCTCACTGGCTCAATGATACGATCGGGATCTTTGTAAAGGGATTTGCTGCACGCCTGGGTGCCGGCGAAAAGTGGCAGGCCATTTTAACGGCGCTGGTTACCCTGGGTTTTGAATGGAATCTCTGTTATTGGTTATGGAAGAAAAAGATCTTTTTTAAGCTTTAAAAATAGTTCGCCCTTTCATATCGCTTCATTGCTGTCCACTTTATAATTTTCAATTTAATTGAAACCTGTATCAACAGTAAGTTACGAGC
>JAEZAY010000361.1 GCA_023427575.1 Bacteroidota bacterium
GATCTCTTATATGTTTGCCGGTATTTCTATCAGATGACCAGATGGTTCACTTGCCGGATTTAAGGTATCGTTGCCTGATTATTTTCAGATGATGGGTAAGATGACCGGCACAAACAAAGCCGATTCCAATTACATTTATTTCATTGTTATTGGAAATCCCACGCTGGTTTAACTGGTCTTCACCAAGGCTTTCGAAAAATCGGATGGTGGATTCGCGAAGCACCATTAATTCCTTCAGCATTTCCTTCCATTTCCGTTCGTTGGCCCTGGAATTCGGAGCCCAGGTATTTTCATCGAAACCCGGAAGGGGCGTATGGCCTTTACGCGCAAAACGCAGTGCCCGGTACACAAAAACCCGTTCGGCATCGATCATATGTTGCAATAATTCCTTGAGTGTCCACTTGTCTTCGGCATATGCATACTTTGATTTCTTTTCCGAAATGGAACCCAGCAGTGCCTTTCCGCGTTTTGTACTTTTTTTCAACGCGGTCAGAAGATCTTCTTCTTTTACTGCATCAATATATGTTTGGTAAGAAGAGGGAACAAAAACATCCTTGATGGTAGCCATAAATAAATCATTAGTTCACTAATATAAACGGAATTAAACGGATATTTAAATTCTTCTGCCGGCTGGACAAAAAAAAGCCGGGAACTGGTCCCGGCCTTCTATTAATTACAGAGTATTATCCTTTCTTATTCTTTAAAGTTGATTTCGGCGCCTTTTTATTATCCTGCTTTTCTTTTTGTTCAACCGGAAGTGAGGCGGCTACTTTAGCGGCTTCATACAAATTGAGCAATCCACCGTTTTTGCTGATTTCAGCAAGTGAGACCAGATCTCCGGAACCAGGGCGGCGAACTTCCGTATCCGGTTTTGTGGCCGAAGATTCAATTGCAAACTTCACCTGCTCCGGACTGAGATGAGGGAAATAGGAGAACAGGAAAGCGGCTGCACCTGCCACTACCGGCGAGGCCATACTGGTTCCCTGTAAATTTCCATAACTGGTGCCTCCGGGCAAAGTGGAATAAATTCTCACCCCCGGGGCGAACACATCCACTTCTTCTTTACCATAAATTGAGAAAGAAGCGGTGATGCCGCCAATTTTAGGATCTCCGCTGGCTCCAACGGTAATCCAATTGGGCGCCTTCGTTTTTGAAGTACTCAGGTTGGCGTTGGGAAAATTATAAGATGAATCGATGTTTTTGCCATCGTTTCCTGCCGCATGCACCAGAAGCACTCCTTTGCTGTGTGCATATTCAACCGCTTCGTCAACCCATTTCTTTTGCGGCGAAAAATCCTTACCAAAGCTCATATTAATCACCTTGGCACCATTGTCAACCGCATACCGGATTCCAAGGGCTACATCTTTATCATGCTCATCACCATCGGGAACCGCGCGGATAGCCATGATTCTGACATTGTCTGCCACACCATCCATGCCCAGTTTGTTATTGCGTGCAGCTCCTATGATCCCGGCCACATGGGTTCCATGCATGGGCGTGGATGCCATCACATCGGGGTTGCCATAATATTTATCATTAATATCGTTATAATCGTCCTGAACGATCTCTGCACGATAAGCCGGAGGCGCTTTTTCTTTTGCTTCCGCTTTTCTTTCCTCGCCGCTCAGGTAATCACTGAACATCTCGAGCATGTCTTTATTAGTGCCTTCCATTTGTTCCTGGGCCTTGAAAAAATAAAGCAAGGTACCCCGCGCACTTTTTTCCGAACTGTTTGTCGATTCAAACTTTTCGATATCATAGCCGGTATATACATCCTTCTTCATGCTGCCGCGCAGGATGCTATCGCTCTTAACCATCGAAGCATAGGCTCTTTTCATCAGGGAAAGATCGATGCCGGCATCGGAACCGCCTTCCATCTTTTCTTTCGATCTCAGCCACATCCGGTATTCGTCGCGTTCTTCCGGATTCATGCTAAGGGTGTCAACATTTTTATTGGCGTATTTGCTTTTCAAACCGTGGTATACCCGCGAGCCTTCATATGAATCCACCTTTACATTTCTGCCGTCTTTACCTCCCAGAAAATTCCAGCCATTGATATCGTCAATATAACCGTTTCCGTCATCGTCAATGCCGTTTCCGGGAATCTCGCCCGGATTTCGCCACAATACATCTTTCAGGTCTTCATGAAGGGTGTCAATTCCTGAATCAATTACGGCAACCACAATGGTTTTGCCTTTTAGATTTTTCGACTGAATGAACTGGTAAGCTTTATCCAGACTGATTCCATAAAATCCGTCCTTAGTTTTGTCCAGTAAATGCCAGCCTTTGGGTACTTCGCCGGATTGTGCGGATTTATTATCCTGTTGCGCCATCACCTGGGTGCCTGCACCAAGCACAACAGTTGCTAAAACCGCTTTAACCAATTGCTTCATTGTAATTTTTTTGTTTTTAATACTGATTGATAGATGTAATCCTATCTTGTCTGGTTGGATTCAGGGCCGCAAATATCTTCATTTTACGGCTTCATTAACGATTACCACATTAATAATAATCCACAGAATGATAAATGTATAAAAAAACGAGCCAGATTCGATGTTAAAACAACGAATCTGGCCCCTTTCTACTGTTTTTTAAAGATTTATTTAAGCTTTAATTCCACCCGCCGGTTTTTGTTTCTCCCTGCCGGCGTTTCATTATCGGCAACCGGATTTTTCGCTCCAAAACCCGTGGCTATTAGTCTTTCCCCTTCAATGCCCCTGTCAACCAGGTACGTTTTTATTGCTTCCGCTCTACGCTGCGAAAGTTGCAGGTTGTATTCGTCGGATCCGGTTTTGTCGGTATGCCCTTCTATTTGAAGTAGTGCCGACTGGTTTGTCTTCATCAGGTCAGCCAGTTCATTGAGTGCCGGGAAGGAAGCAGGAGAGATCCGGGCGCTGTTGATTTCAAAAAACAAATTCCGGGCAACCGTTTTGGCTTTTTCAACTACTTCTTTTTTCACTTCGGGACATCCGTCATTGGCCACAGAACCTGCCAGATCCGGACAACGATCCAACTCATCATTTACTCCATCTTTATCCCGATCGGGAACCGGGCAGCCATTGTATTTAAGCGTTCCCGGCTGCTGAGGACAGGCATCTTCTTCGTCATTAATACCATCACCATCCGAATCAGGCACCGGACAACCATCGTACTTCTTCGTGCCGGCAATTTGAGGGCATTTGTCTTCCTCGTCATTTATGCCATCTTTATCAGTATCGGGAATCGGGCATCCATTGTATTTTTGAACTCCCGCCTGATCGGGACATTTATCGTTATTATCTGCGATCCCATCCCCATCCCGGTCGGGACATCCCTGGGTTAACAATGAACCGGGTTCGGTAGCACAGGCATCATCCTTATCGGAAATCCCGTCTTTATCAGTATCCTTTGGTACGGGCGCCGCGGCTTTGTTCAGCCAGACTGAAAGCGAAGCTCCGATGGCTTTATGACGCAGCCGGGTATCGGATGCGGCATTATAAAAAGAACTGAGCCCCTGACTCATAAAACCCGTGATCCATACATTTCCCAATTCAAATCCGGCACGAACATTCAGGCCGGCATCGAGGGTTTTAAACTGATTTTCTCTTTTCCCCACTTCCAGCTTTTCTTCATTTTGGACAAACCGGTTGTTGCTGTACTGTCGCGTTTCAAGGGTTTGATTACCGCTGTAAAAAAAGCCAAGATATGGACCGGCACTGAGGACAAACCGCGACTTTTTTCCCAATGGAAATTTATGGGTGAGGTTAAAAGGAATCTCGATGTAATTTATGTGCAGTGAATTTTTAAAGGAAAGCGTATCACTGATACTCGCAGCCAGGGTATCGAAACTGCGGTTAAAAATCCGGCCTTTGGGCATATAAACCAGCCCGGGATGTAAAAACCAGCGGTTATCAGTACTTAGGGGAATATCGATAAGAGCGCCTATATGCAGTCCGGTTCGGGCAGAATAATAGGGTTTTGTTTTTTGATCCCAGGCGGAAATTGAATTTTTTTCGCTCTCGGATGCACTGAGCGGCCCGCCATGCAGCGCCAGTCTTTACT
>JAEZAY010000406.1 GCA_023427575.1 Bacteroidota bacterium
TCAATTTTTAGGATTTATTCCGGAGCCCGATTTTTTTGCTCCACTTTTTTTCTAAAAAAAAGTGGAAAGCGTCATTTACAATGTCTGCTCATAGTAAGGTTTCGCATGAATGGTAAATTATTACCCGGACAGCAGTGATTTGCACATTCGCACATTCGCAAATTCCCTTCTGCTCTCCGTTTCCATTTATTGGGAGTTTCGAACATGTATTCTTTGCAGTCCTTGTTTTTTCTTATTAAGCTCCGCGTGAATCATTTCAGCATGAACTTTTTTGCATGAAAACGTCTATGTGAAAACTCATCCATACCAGATCATCTTTTTTCAAACAACCACCATCGCCTTTTCCGCGGAACGATCTTATAGTTTGTTTCGATATAGTGCCGGATATGATCAATGGCTTCATCCATATTGTCGGTAAGCATAACCAGTGCAAGATCTTCCCTTGAAATGGTGCCGTTTTCGGCCATGAATTCCAGATATTCCCATAATTCCCGATAGAATTCTTTTCCAAATAATACGATGGGAAATTTGGTGATGGTTTTGGTTTGAACCAATGTCAGCGTTTCAAAAAATTCATCCATTGTACCAAAGCCGCCCGGCATAATGATAAAGGCATAGGAATATTTTGCAAGCAAAACCTTGCGAACGAAAAAATGCTCAAACTCCAGCGATACATGCAAATATGGATTCGCTTTTTGTTCAAAAGGAAGTATGATATTACATCCCACCGAACGGCCGCCGTTCTCATAGGCACCCCGGTTGGCCGCTTCCATTATGCCGGGTCCGCCGCCGGTCATGGTTGTAAATCCAATCCCCGCGATCCGCTTTCCCATTTCTCTTGCCATCTCATAGTAAGGATGCGTTTCGCTGAACCGTGCCGAACCAAAAACGGTAATACAGGGACCTATAAAATGAAGGTTTCTGAACCCATAAATAAATTGCCTGAATACCCTCCAGGCAAAGCCCAGCTCATAACTCCTGTCTTTGGGTCCATCCAGGTAAACATGATGTTTTGACTTAATGATCGGTGCTTTCGTCTTAACCATAATCTTGTTTTAGCTCCGGCCTAAAGATATCAAGCTCTGATTAATCATCCTGCTTTTGGCGATGCAATTTTTGGCATGATCCGAGATGTAGTAATTTCGACTTATAAAATCGGATCATGCCAAGAATAATCAGCTATAATGTAAATGGGATTCGGGCCGCAATCAATAAAGGGTTTATTGACTGGCTAAAAACAGATCCTGCCGATATTATCTGCCTCCAGGAAACAAAAGCCATGAAGGAAGATCTCGACTGTTCCGTTTTTACTGATCTTGGTTATACAGACTGCTGGTATTCGGCGCAAAAAAAAGGCTATAGCGGCGTTTCGGTTTTAAGTAAAATAAAACCCGATAATATCACCTATGGCAACGGGCATAAAGTGTCGGATGATGAAGGCCGGATAATCCAACTCGATTTTGGAAACATCCGACTGATCAATTCTTATTTCCCAAGTGGAACTACCGGCGATATCCGCCAAACATTTAAATATGAATGGCTGGAAGCATTTTTGGATTTTTTGAACGAATTAAAGAAAACCCACCCCAGGCTGATTGTATGCGGTGATTATAATATCGCACATACCGAAATCGACCTGCACGATCCAAAAGGAAACAAAAAATCATCCGGATTTTTACCGGAAGAAAGAGCCTGGATGGACCGCTTTTTTGAAAGCGGGTTTGTTGACACTTTCCGGCATTTCAACAAAGAACCACATCAATATACCTGGTGGACCCAACGCTTTCCCAGTGTGCGCGCGCAGAATAAGGGCTGGAGGCTCGACTATATTAATGTAACCAAACCATTGGCAGGCAATCTTACCGCTGCAGAAATTCTGCCCGATGTAAAACATAGTGATCATTGCCCGGTACTACTGGAAATGGATTTTTAATACTGAATCAGGATGATTATATATAATGTAACTACAAGAGTGGCCACTGCTGTATTTGAAGGCTGGCTCGATTGGATGAGGTCTGTACATATCCCGGAAATAATGGCAACCGGGCTAATCACCGAACACAAAATAGTTAGACTGCTGGATGTGGAAGAGGATGAGGGGCCTACAATTGCCGTTCAGTACTATTTAAAATCGTACGATGATTACGAGAAATACATAGCAGATCATTCTGATCGGCTCCGGCTAAGTTCTTATGAAAAATGGGGCGACCGGGTTATTTCGTTTCGAACCGTAATGGAAGTTATCAACTGATTGTGGATAATATTTCAATGTGAAAGCACAATATTATAAGCGTTTCAAATAGATGAAAGCGGGTGCTGGCAAGGGATTCAGGGCCATTGCCCTGAAATGCAGTGCTGGCAAGGGTTTCAGCACATCAGTCAGGT
Organism: Bacteroidota bacterium; assembly: GCA_023427575.1. Lineage (GTDB taxonomy): Bacteria > Bacteroidota > Bacteroidia > Chitinophagales > Chitinophagaceae > Flavitalea. Next base: position 2,386 of record JAEZAY010000406.1, read on the forward strand.
TCTGGTTTTGTGAAGGCAATTCCTGATACCGATAAAATCCTTATCCCGTCTGTATTTCAGCAGATCCATCTATTTTAAAAAACTATTACAAATATTTTGTTGGAAAGAAAAAGCGGTTAAATTTGTTGCTGCATAATTATTAAAAATTACACTATGAACAAAGCTGAATTAATCGCAAAACTTGCCGATGATGCTGGTTTAACCAAAACTCAGGCGAATGCTGCGCTGGACTCTTTTGTAGAAGCTGTTACTAAAACTCTTAAAGGTGGCGGTAAAGTTACTCTTGTTGGTTTCGGTACTTTCTCTGTTACAAAAAGAGCTGCCCGGAATGGTCGTAACCCCCAAACTGGTGCCGTTATTAAAATTAAGGCTAAGAAAGTTGCTAAATTTAAAGCTGGCAAAGAACTGCAGGCTAAATTGTAATGCAACATACACTGAATTGAAGCTCCGGAGATCCGGAGCTTTTTTTATTTAGAGCAACCATTGTTGGGTATTTTTCAGCACTTTTGCATTCACATATCATCATCCATCATTAAAAATTCTATTATGGGCAGAGGAGATAAAAAAACGAAAAAAGGCAAAACTTTTAAAGGATCTTTTGGCAAAAGCCGTCCGGCCAGACCTAAAAAAACAGAAACAAAAAAGAAGACTGAAGAGTAAATCGGAATGCATATACAAGTAAACCCTTACAGTGCCGGTAACGTAGGTTTTGTAAGGGTTTATTTATTCCGCCGGAACAATCTTATCACTCTTTAAACCGGGTTATGGATCTGACAATCGCTGAAATCAGAAGAGAATATCAAATGGCTGTTCTTTCAGAAGACAATGTAGCGTCCGATCCAATGTCGCAGTTTGCCGATTGGTGGAAAGAAGCCGTCAATAGTCAGATTGACGAGGTAAATGCAATGACGCTCGCTACGGCTTCTGCTGATGGAATTCCCGCCGCCCGCATTGTTCTTTTAAAGGGAATGGATGCGCAGCGATTTAGTTTTTTCTCCAATTACGAAAGTTACAAGGGCAAACAGCTGGAAGAAAATCCACGAGCCTGCCTGGTTTTTTTCTGGAAAGAACTGGAGCGACAGGTTCGTGTAACCGGGATCGTTAGAAAACTGAATGCCGAAGAAAGTGATGCTTATTATTTAAGCCGTCCAGAAGGAAGTCGCATCGGAGCCTGGGCATCGCCTCAAAGCCAGGTAATTGAAAGCCGCAACTGGCTTGAAAACCGGGTGGCGCAGTTCAGCACCGAATTTCAGACAAACCCCAACAAGCGCCCCGAACACTGGGGCGGATACGCGGTATATCCAATTACCGTTGAATTCTGGCAGGGCCGTCCCAGCCGCCTCCACGACCGGATTCAATATACCCTCACCGGCGATGGATCATGGATAATTGAAAGACTTGCGCCTTAGGAAAAGATTCAGCAAAATCGCCTTCCCTCTCTTTGCTCTTTTTTTTTATTCTTTGCGGGAAGTAATAAGCGAGTTTCGTTCAATTAAGGAAAAGCCGCTGTTCTTATTATCCCGAAACCAGGGTTCCGACTTTTTCACCTCCAACTACTTTCAGCAGGTTGCCCGGCTTATTCATATCAAAAACAATAATCGGTAGCTGGTTTTCCATACATAAAGTGAAGGCCGTCATATCCATCACTTTCAGGTTTTTGGAGATACATTCCTGGAATGTGATCTTCTGGTATTTTTGAGCATTCGGATCTTTTTCCGGATCGGCGGTATAGATTCCATCAACGCGGGTGCCTTTTAAAATTACATCGGCCTGGATTTCGATCGCACGCAGCGAACCCGCCGTATCTGTTGTAAAATAGGGATTACCGGTTCCCGCCCCAAAAATGACTACCCGTCCTTTTTCAAGATGCCGGATCGCACGACGCCGGATATATGGTTCCGCGATCTGTTCCATTTTGATAGCGCTTTGGAGCCTGGTATATACCCCCACCTTTTCAAGCATGGCCTGCATAGCCATTCCGTTGATCACCGTTGCCAGCATTCCCATATAATCGCCATGAGCCCTTTCAATACCGGTATCCTTCTCATTCATCCCCCGGTAAATATTCCCGCCTCCAATCACCACGGCTACCTGCACCCCCAGTTCGGTAATGGTCTGGATTTCCCGTGCATACTGTTCAATCATCGCCGGATCCATACCAAAACTCTTATCACCCATTAACGACTCGCCCGATAACTTAAGCAGGATTCTTTTATACTTTGGAAGCATATGCAGATTGAAAGATTGAAAAAATTAAGATCGCCTGCAAAGAAAAGACATTTCAGTCAAATGCCCTCCGACAATGCTTTCACCTCTGTTTAAAAAACAAAAACCGCCCTGAAGGCGGTTTTGTTGATATAGTCAGCGCTCGGTCTTAACCTAAAGCAACTCTTTTAAATTCGGTTACCTGCAGGTCGCCATCCACGCTTTTCAGAAACTCGGCCACCGTTTTAGAGTTATCTTTCACGAATGGCTGAGCCAGTAAAGTTTGTTCTTTAAAGAACGCATTTAACTTGCCTTCCGCAATTTTGGCGATCATTTCAGCCGGTTTACCAGCCATTTTAGGATCGGCCTGAATTTGCTCGGTAACAATTGCTCTTTCGCGGTCGATGGTGTTTTGAGAGATGCTTTCGGGGTTCACTGCCAGCGGATTCATTGCCGCAATCTGCATTGCAACATCCTTACCCACTTCAGCATTTTCGCGGGTCATACCCACCAGAACACCGATCCTGTTGGCACCATGAATATACGAAGCAACATAATCCGCATCTATTCTTTCAAACTTCGTAATTCCGATCTTCTCACCTATGCTTGCCAGTTTATCATTGATCAGGTCAGAAACCTTTGCACCATTTACGGTTACATTATTGATCTCCTCTACCGATTTTACATTATTACTGATCGCTGCGTCGGCGATGCTTTGAGCAAAAGCGACAAATTCCGCATTCTTACTTACAAAATCAGTTTCACAACTCAGGCAAAGGGCAATTCCCGTTTTATTATCAGGAGTTGTTTTAGCAATTACCACACCTTCTTTTGCTTCCCGATCGCCGCGAAGTGCAGCCACTTTTGCCCCTTTTTTCCGAAGCCAGTCGATTGCTGCCTCAAAATCACCATTCGTTTCTGTAAGCGCTTTGCGACAATCCATCATTCCCGCACCGGTTGCCTGGCGCAGTTTGTTAATTTCTGCCGCTGTTATTGTTGCAGTTGACATTGTACTAGTATTTTAAAAGTTCCAGTATTGATTTATTCTGATTTAGCCACCATGGCTACCCGCGCTTCCGTTTTAAAATCGGAGTAATCTCACCATTCATTCTGCCAGGCAATGCCTTTGCAATGCAAAATAGATTAAATCAACTCCGCTTCTTTCGGGCCCGAAGTTCCATTAGCGTCCGCCGCCGGGTCTGCGTTGACCGCCGCCGCCGCCTTGTACACGACGTTTAGGCTGACCGCCACCGCCGGGTCCACCGCTTGTGCGTCCTCTTCCGGCACCAGCAGCTCCACGGCCACGTCCGGCTTCAGATTCAGCTTCAGCCTGTAAACGGGCAGCTCTTTTTTCGTTTTCATCAGAACCTGTATCACCTTCCACTTCTTCATCTTTCGCAGCCTGCCTTTCAGCAAGACCTTCGGCGATGGCAGCGGTGATATATTGAGTGATGATCGCAATTGACTTGGTGGCATCATCATTACCGGGGATTGCAAAATCCACTTTGTTCGGATCGCAATTGGTATCTACAATTCCAAATGTGGTAATTCCCAGGCGCTTTGCTTCTGCCAGTGCAATATGCTCGTGCCCGATATCGATGATAAACAAAGCAGCAGGTACACGTCCCAGTTGAGAAATACCACCCAGTACCTTGTCCATTTTATCGCGATCGCGCTGCAATTGCAGACGTTCTTTTTTAGTCAGGCTTTCTGCACTTCCGTCGTTCAATAATTTATCAATGCTCTGCATCTTCTTTACGCTCTTACGAACGGTATTGAAGTTTGTAAGCATTCCACCCAGCCATCTTTCGGTGGCAAAAGGCATGTTGACGCGTTTTGCGCATTCCGTTACGATTTCTTTCGCGTGTTTTTTTGTACCAACGATCATGATCTTTTTTCCGCTGCGCGCGATCTGTTTCAGAGCCGCCGCAGTTTCCTGCAAACTTTCCGTTGTTTTGTTCAGGTCGATGATGTGTATGCCTTTCTTTTCAGCAAAGATGTAAGGCAACATCTTCGGGTTCCACTTCTTACGCAAGTGACCGAAATGTACACCCGCTTCTAGTAATTGCTGTTGTAATGAAGTGTTGTTTTCCATTGTGTCTTTATAATAATGTTATTAATATAATGCCCGGAGATCCAGCTTTTAATATGAGAGCAGAACGCTAAAAGCGAATTGCTTATGCCCGCATTAACGTTTGCTGAACTGGAAGCTCTTTCTTGCTTTTTTGTGACCGAATTTCTTCCGCTCAACAGATCTTGGATCGCGTTTCAGAACTCCAACCGCTTTCAGAGCAGGGCGGAATTCAGGATTCAGATCCACGAGGGCCCGGGCAATGCCCAGCTTTGCAGCTTCTGCCTGGCCTTTCATTCCACCGCCGGTTGCATTGATCTTAACATCAAACTTATCGAGCGACTGAATTGATTTCAACGGAAGCTCTACCTGATTCTGCAGGTACTGAAGAGAAAAATATTGTTTATAGTCTTTATCGTTCACTGTAATATTTCCCTGGCCCTTGCTAAGAAAAATACGGGTTACAGCTTCTTTACGACGACCGACTGCAGTTTTTTGCTTTTCCATGTATGATTACAGTTAGAAAGTTAACGGTTGAGGTTTTTGTGCGGTGTGCTGATGTTCGCTACCGGCGTAAACAAATAATTTTTTATACATCTTACGGCCGAGGCGATTTTTAGGAAGCATTCCTTTTACCGCTCTTTCTACCACCACTTCCGGACGACGGGCCAGCAGGTTTCTCGCTGTTTCGCCTTTTTGCCCACCGGGATAACCGGAGAAAGTCAGGTATTCCTTGTCATCGATCTTATTGCCGGTAAATTTTACCTTATCGGCATTGATCACAATAATGTAGTCTCCGCAATCAACATGTGGCGTATAATATGCCTTGTTCTTTCCACGAAGAACTGCAGCAATCTTTGCACACATGCGTCCCACGGTTTGATTGGTACCATCTACAACGTACCAGTTGCGTTGCACGGTAGCCGCATTCGCATGTTTTGTAGTGAAATGTAGTTTACTCATTGTTTTGTTTTTTTCCTTTGTCCCCGCCAACCCGGGGGAACATTTTTAAATGGAGCGCAAAGGTAGGTGGATTAATGCCCATCCGCCAAAAAAATAAACTTTTATTTTTTAAAGCACCTTTGCAAGGTATTGATTTTCAATAAAAATTTTGCACGTAATTTTTGATAGTCTGGTTTTCCATTGCATTGAAAGGCCTTTTTATTATCTTTTAGGATGCGATAGCCGCCCCCGTTGGAATCTTTCGTCTGGTAATCGCCGGGCTCAAACTTCATTTTCTGGATCTCCCATTCATCCCCGATCGCACAGAAATCTTAATTTGCTTAACGCTTGGAAATTTTCACATTTGCACATTATCACTGCCTTCAGGTTCAATTTTCTTCACGGATTTTTTCCGGGGCCCGGGGAATACATCTTACCCGGGCAGCAATAACGTTTGAATTCAAAAAATCTCCCTCATG
>JAEZAY010000426.1 GCA_023427575.1 Bacteroidota bacterium
TGCTTGAGCAGGTGCGGGCAAGAGCCAGAGGAACCCTCGCCGTTCTTCCTGAAGTTCCGTTTGAAAACAAAAACCAGATGCGAACCGCTATAAAAAGAGAAAGAAGAGCGGAACTGGGTATGGAAAACAAACGTTTCTTCGACCTGGTACGATGGGGCGATGCACTGACCGTTCTCGGTCCGCTTGGCTACGAACACCGGAACCGGTATTATCCCATTCCGCAGCTTGCCATCGATCGTTCACAGGGTAAGCTGGTTCAAAATCCTGAATATTAATTTGTACAAAGGCAACTAAAAAAATTGTTATGAAAAATATTTTCAAATCGCCGGTTTCCGGTTTTTGCCTGGGATTGATCCTGATTGCCAGCTCATGCCAGAAAATGGACCGGCCCGAACTGGGCGAATATCCACTGGATGCAAATCCTCCCGGCGGGCCCCTGAAGTTTTATACGGCACTGGATGGCAGTAATGTGGATAGCATTCGCGCTACATTCGGCACTGCAACCAATGCTAATTATGTAGATGACGGAATAAGCGGAAAAGCATACCAGGGCAGCGCCGACAGTTATATTACCTATCCGGCCGCCAATGATTTTAATAAATCAACCAGTTTTACCATTGCTTTCTGGATGAAAACGCCGCCGCCGGATCCCGGAATCGGAGCCCAATTCATTTTTGGCCAGGCAACATCCACCGATATCTGGACTAAAAGTGATATTTTTCTTTTAATGGAAGACGGCGGGCAAAGTAATAATGGAATGGCAGCGTTGAAGTTTTATCTCTTCGATCAGTGGCTGGAATTTGTGGGCGATTATCGGTTACCCGTAGCCGATGACGAATGGCACCATCTGGCATTTGTGTACGATGAGTCTTCTTCGAAGCTGACTACCTATGTTGATGGGGAAGCCGTAACGGGCCTGCCTGCAAACAAAACCGATGTCATGAAAGATGGCGCACCAAGAGGCAAACTGGATCTGTCGAAAGCAACAGGGCTTGTAATTGGAGGACCTTCACACCGGGCCGTGGGAGCCACCCCCGATGGCTGGATGGTGAATTACCGGGGTCAGCTTGACCAGTTCCGTATCTACGGTGAAAGCTTACCCGCTTCAGAAATACAATCTCTTTTCCAAAATAAATTATAAGAACCAAAACCAACTGTGATGTAAAGGGTTGCTTTAACAGGCAGCCCTTTGTATTTTAGGTTGAAATCAAAATCCCTGTTAACGATAAATTAATGAATGCGGGTAGATTAATTTACTTTCTCGTTTTTGTTCTGACCATTTTTGCCGCCTGTAGAAATGAAAATAAATTGTTCGATCAAATCCAGGCTTCCAGATCAAATCTTCATTTTGTAAACCAGCTTCCGGAAAAACCCGGGTTTGGAATACTTTATTATCTCTACTATTACAATGGCGGCGGCGTAGCTGCCGGTGATATAAACAATGACGGACTGGCTGATCTGTACTTCACTGCAAACAGTTTTGGGAACAACAAACTCTATCTTAATAAAGGCAATTTCGAATTTGAGGATATAACAGAACAGGCTGGCGTAACAGGAACTGCCGACTGGTGCAGTGGCGTAACAATGGCCGATGTAAATGGCGATGGCTATCTGGATATTTATGTTTCTGCCGTTAGTAATGCCTACGGTTTAAAAGGTAAAAATCAATTGTACATCAATAACGGGGACAATAGTTTTACCGACAGCGCAGCTTTCTACGGACTGGATTTTTCAGGTTATTCCACCCAGGCCGCTTTTTTCGACTACGATCGGGATGGAGATCTTGATTGCTATATTCTCAACCAGTCGCACCGGCCGGATGATAATATTGTGGATACCATCAACCGGCGCCGGAAAGATCCGATGGCAGGCGACCGCCTGTTCCGAAATGAGATGGAAAAAGGAAGCTTGCGATTTACTGATGTAACGGCTGAAGCGGGAATCTATCAAAGCAACCTCGGTTATGGATTAGGGTTAGCAATCGGGGATTTGAATAATGATGGCTGGGATGATATTTATGTAGGCAACGATTTTCACGAGAATGATTATTACTATATAAACAATGCCAAGGGAGGATTTACCGAAAGCGGCGCCAAACATTTCAGGCATTACAGCCGATTTAGTATGGGCAACGATATTGCCGACTATAACAACGATGGCCACCTGGATCTGGTAACGGTTGATATGCTTCCGGAGAATGAAAAAGTTTTAAAAACCTATGGTAGTGACGAAAACCCCGATATATACCGGCTGAAACTTGAGAAAAACGGCTACCAGCATCAATATTCCCGGAATGCGCTTCAAACAAACCAGGGTGATGGAATTGCATTCGCTGAAACGGGTCTGATTAGTGGAATCTCGGCCACCGACTGGAGCTGGTCGCCATTATTTGCTGATTTTAATAATGACGGTAACAAAGATCTTTTTGTTTCAACGGGGATAGTAAAGCGCCCGGTGGATCTGGATTATATCCGTTTTGTTTCTGATCTTTTCATGCAAAAAGGTTCTTCAACCGATAAGAAATACGATGAGATGGCATTGGAAAAAATGCCGGATGGACGTTCATCGCCATACCTTTTTATCGGAGACGGGATTTTGCAGTTTAATAATGCCAGTAAACAATGGGGTCTTGAAAAATTAAACGGATACTATACCGGTGCCGCCTATGCGGATTTCGACAACGACGGGAACCTGGATCTCGTAATGAATGCCATCAATGAAAAAGCAGTTATCCTGCGGAATCTTTCTAAAAAGAAAAATTCAATTCAGATCTCGTTTCAGGGCGAAGGATTAAACCGGTTCGGATTGGGAGTGAAAGCCTATATTTTTAGCAGTGGAAAGCTTCAGATGCAGCAGTTAATGACAACCAGGGGTTTTCAGTCTTCCTCTGCTCCGCTGCTTCATTTCGGACTGGATTCAGCCACGAAGGCAGACAGTATTTTACTGGTATGGCCCGATCAATCGATGCAGGTTCTCCGCGATGTTCCCGCAAACAAGTTATTGCGGGCCGAACAGAATCAGGCATCTGGAAAATTTTTAAAGGAAGATTTTTTCCCGGCGGATAAGGATTTGTTCAGGCAGGTCAGCAACTCGAATTTTTCCGGTTGGAAACACAATGAAAATGCATTTCTCGATTTTAATGTCCAGTATTTGATTCCCCATTCGCTGTCTACCCGCGGTCCCAAAATAGCGGCCGGCGATATCAATGCGGACGGTCTTACGGATTTTTATGTCTGCGGAGCAAGAGGTCAAACCGGGGCCTTGTTCATTCAGCAATCAAACGGACAGTTTAGCCAGGCCAATCCGGTAATCTTCGGGTCCGACAGCAATTATGAAGACACCGATGCTTTATTCTTTGATGCCAATGGAGATGGCTTTGATGATCTTTACATAAGCAGCGGCGGTAATGAGTTTTCCGATGGCCACCAGGGGCTTCGGGATCGGTTATACATCAGCGATGGTAAGGGGAAACTAAACCTTTCGCCGGATGGTCTGCCGATGATTTCAGCTAATAACTCCTGCGTGGCGGGAGCCGATGTGGATAATGACGGAGATATTGATTTGTTCGTAGGAAAACTGGCCGATTCCCGGGCTTATGGAGTTCCCCAAAGCTCGATACTGCTGATAAATGATGGTGCCGGGAAATTTTCATTCGCCGCTGATCGGATTATAGATCTCGATAGGATTGGAATGGTTACCTCTGCCGTATTCAGCGATATCAACAAAGATGGCTGGATGGATCTGATCATTGCCGGGGAATGGATGCCGATAACAGTCTTTCTTAACAACAAAGGTTCTTTTCGGAAACAGACTATTGAAAATTCAGGCGGCTGTTGGCAAACATTATCGGCCGATGATGTTGACGGCGATGGGTTCACCGATTTGCTGGCGGGAAACTGGGGTTATAACAATAAGTATTATGCAGGTAAAACGCCGCCGCTGCGATTGTATGTTTCGGATTTTGATAGGAACGGCCAAACGGATCAGTTGCTTTCATACCAGGTGAAGGAGACTGAATATCCCTTCCTTGCCAAAGATGAAGTGGAAAGGGTTTTGCCTCTGTTAAAAAAGCATTATCTTAAGTATGAAGAGTATGCCGGGGTGCCTATGAAAGATGTTTTTTATGGCTGGGTGGATACGATTAAGCCATTGACTGCCCACAGAATGGGCTCCGCGGTATTGTATGGCGACGGAAAAGGCGGATTCACTCTAAACGATCTCCCAGCAGAACTTCAGTTAGCGCCCATATTCAGTTTTGAAAAGTCCGGAAAAGATGATTTCGGAAACCGGTACCTGGCCGGTGGTAACTTTTACGATGTTATTCCCTATGAAGGCCGGTATGACGCACAGGCACTGGTCTTATTTTCAGTGGATCAGCAGCGAAACCTGCATCACCGGAAACAGCGGAATTTCGTATCGCTTAATACCCAGGTCCGCGATCTGAAATGGATCCCAACAGCAGGGGGCCGGCAGATTTTATTGGTAGCAGCCAACAATGATAGCATCCGTCTCTATGAATAGATTCAATTTTTAAGAATGATTACAAAACTAAAATCAGGGATCTATGAATGCAGTTCAATTAAATGCAGAGACGCTGCCAGATGCCGGGAACGCGAACGCAACTCGCCATGAAAAAGATCTGACAATCACTAAATTTTCGGGTTCCTTACCCAAAAAACCCCGGAACCTGTTCCGGCTTTTCATTGCCGGGCTCCTGCTAATGGCTTTATCATGCAACAAGGATACGGA
>JAEZAY010000553.1 GCA_023427575.1 Bacteroidota bacterium
TAATAAGGGGTATGCGTTCTCATTTCCAGCAACGCAGTCTGTACGACCCTACTATAATAACCAAAACCTTTAAACCGAAATCAGATGGAAACGCGGGATCTATTAAAGGAAAAGCGTTCAAAACGGGAGTCCAGAAATTCCGAATTTTATGGCAGGGCGGTTTCGGATGCGGGGAACAATTTTCCAAAAACGGAACTTCGCTTTTTGTCGCCTTTTCAGCAAAAATGGATCAATTTGAGGGCCGGCATCCATATTTTCCGGCTGGCTTTGCAGCAATACAGATCAGCCGCCAAATCCCTGCACGTTTTAAAGTCTTTATACCAGCTTAAGAAAGATGTTCTGGGAGCATACAATACGCGAATCGTAAAAATAAATGGACGCTATCACCATTATCTCTATGCGCCGGCTTTTCCTTCCACCGCTTTCGATAATTACATAAAAGGGGAGTTTAACCGGATCATTCCGATAGCTGGAAAAACGCACCGACTGAATTTCTGTATTCTCGCAATCACCCAAAAATGTCCGCTGCAGTGCGAGCATTGTTTTGAATGGAATAACCTGAATAAAAAAGAAAGTTTTACAAGTGCTGAATTATTAGGCGTGTTGAATAAACTTCAACAGGAAGGGCTCTCACAACTGCATCTGAGCGGGGGTGAGCCGATGGTGAGGCTGGACGCACTTCTGGCTCTGATCAGGGCCGGAAACCGGGATAACGAATATTATCTGCTTACCTCCGGCTTCAACTTCACCCGTGAAAATGCCATTAAATTAAAGAAAGCCGGTTTGACCGGGGTTGTGATCAGCCTCGATCATTTCGACGAAGAAAAACACAACCGGTTTCGGGGCTACGGCAACTCGTATCGGATGGTTATGGAAGCGGTTAGGTATGCACAGGAACAGAACTTGCTTGTTACGCTCACCCTGTGTGCCACAAAAGCGTTCATAAGTTGGGATAACCTGATGCAATATGCGCAGATGGCCAAAAATATGAAGGTTCCTTTTATTCAGATTCTTGAGCCGAAGGCAAGCGGGCACTATGAAGGAATGGATGTTTGTCTTGATACCGGCCAGCTAAACCTGCTTGAACAATTCTATCATACCATCAATTTTGATCCGGCTTACCGTCATTATCCCATTGTGATTTATCATGGCTATCATCTCCGTCGTACCGGATGTTTTTCCGGTGGAAACCGGATGTACTATATCAACAGCGAAGGCTTTGTGAATGCCTGTCCTTTCTGCAATGGAAAAATTCTGAATATTAAAGATCATATTTATGATTCTGCCTGCATTGCCGACAGGGTATTGCAAACAGGTTGTCATCAGTATAAAAGTGCCGGTATTTGATTCTACCGGGGGTTGGAATTAAAGTGCTGATCAAAGTTGATTGCATTTCCCGAACAATTACGGGAATTTCCCCGTACCCGGAACCAGCTAATCGATGCATATTTAACCAGCCATTGCATTAGGTGTTTTGAAACATCTTTCTTCACCAATAAAATCAAGATTATGAGTGCCGTTAATCAACAGGTTTTTGAATTCAGTGCCCGAAAAATATTTGACCTTTTAAATACAAATCCGCCGCCGGGGGAGGATGATCTTTTTTTGGTCACAACCGAAATTCAGTATGTTGATTGTTTGCCGGTGGTGAAGGTGTATGCTGTATTGTCGAAGCAGGAAATTCTTTCAGATCGTGTGAACGGATGTCCGCATCCTTGTCCGGGCGCAGGTGGCCTTACCAGTTGCGCAGACGCCGCCGACGAATACATCAACAGTAAATCAACCCAATAGAACAATCAGGCAACCGGCTTTAGCTTGAATGATAGCCTAAAACTGATATGTGCAGCCGTAAGATATTTTTTGATTGAAGATTGTTAGCCTCTATCCCAAGGATGCTCCCCTCCCCCGGGAGGGCGAGCATCTCCTTGGTAATGATGCAAAGAAAGAACGGCGAGATTCCAGCTATAAAGGACTCGAAAAATGCCGATAAACCCGCCCCTGTAAAACAAAACCGGCACGTTGGCTCAGAACGAAGCGGAAAATACAGCAAAAGATGAACTGGTACATAAAATTCATAACGTATTACCTCGATCCCCTTTCTTATTTATGCTTATTCATCACCTTCCTGGTACAAAACAGATTCAGCAGTTCCTATGGCCGGATCATTCTTATTATGTACAGTGCGGTTTCTTTCGCCCTGAGTGTAGGAGCAGTTTATATAAAGCTTGGACTAGGAAAGATAAACACCCATTTTTATGATGCGATCCTACTGGAATCCATCCTCTTCCTCTTCCTGTATTTTTATAGTTTACTGAAAGGAATAAAACGCAAAAAGTTTGTCTGGATCCTCCTGGGTCTGAATATAGCCGGCTATACATACCAGCAGGTATTCGCCGACCGGGAGTTTTTTAATAGTCTGGGCTATTCCCTTTTATACATATCTGTAATTGGGTTGATTTTTCTTTATTTCCATCAAACCTTCCGGCAGATCGGGCAAATGAATCATTTGCATAGCTTTGATTTTTGGGTGGTGTCCGGATTTGTAACGGTATTTTTTGGAGGGATATTCATTATGCTCACCTATTATTCTATTTCTCACAAAACCTGGCCAAACTATGCATTTTCCGATACCAAACACCTGGCGCTGCTCTGGCGGGTGTATGGTTCTTTTCATTTTATTAGTTTCTTGACCACTTTATATGGTACCGTATGGATAATCTCGCGCAGGAAACAACACTGATCGTTTTGTTTTCGGTAATAATGTTAGTGGTAGGAGGAGGGGTTTTATTCCTGGTATACCTGTATCAAAAAAAGCAAACCCAGTTTTTATACGATAAACAACAATTGGAATTGTCATTTCGCCAGGAAATCCTAAAAACCCAGTTGGAAACGCAGGAGCAAACCTTTCTGCAGATCGGTGAGGAGCTGCATGATAATAACGGGCAGCTCTTAAGCAGTGCGCATATGCTGATCAATATTACCGAACGCTCCATGGATCTTGTTCCCGATACCCTGAAAACGGCCAACTTAACGCTTGCCAAAGCCATCCAGGATCTTCGGATGCTGACCAAATCGTTAAACCGGGAGTGGCTGCATCAGTTCAATGTAATAGAAAATTTAAAGGCCGAGATTGAAAGGATCAATGCAACAAGAACGGTGAATGTTAGTTTTGAATCTTCAATGCCCGATCTGCCGCTTGAACCTGAAGCCCGGGTAATGCTTTTCCGGATTATTCAGGAAGCATTGCATAATTCAATGAAACATTCGGAAGCAAAAAATATTGCTGTGAGTCTGAAAAATGATCCTGAAATCGAAGTTCGGATCAGTGATGACGGCAAAGGGTTCCGGATGGATACAGGCGATATCAAAGGAATTGGCTTACTTAATATGAATCATCGAACCAGTTTACTGGGTGGAACCATTAGCTGGACCTCCTTTCCTTCACGGGGAACTACTGTCATTATTCGGATACCTGTTCAAAACCAAGATCATGAAAATTAACATTGGAATCGCTGACGATCATCAGCTTTTTTTAAAATCCCTGAGTATATTAATTGAAAGTTTTCCCGCTTTTGCCATTTCTGTAGACGCGGTAAACGGGGAAATGCTCCTGAAGCGGCTGGAACTGATGAAGGAAGTCCCCGAGATCATTTTGCTGGATGTAAATATGCCTGTTATGGACGGGCCCCGAACCGCCAGGCTTATAACGGAGAAATATCCTGCTCTCAAAGTGGTGGCGCTTTCCATGAAAGACGATGACGGTTCGATTATCAATATGATCCGGGCCGGATGCTGTGCCTATCTTCTTAAAGATATCCACCCCGATGAACTTGAAAAGGCATTGCTGGAGGTTCATAAAACCGGTTATTATAATGCCGATATCTCAAATCTCCGTTACCGCCGTTTATTGCTTAAACAGCAAAATGAGGAAAAGATTCATTTTTCCGACCGGGAAAAAACGTTTTTAAAGTATGCCTGTTCCGATCTCACCTATAAGCAGATTGCCGACAAGATGCACCTGGCTGAAAGAACCATTGATGGTTACCGGGAAAGCCTGTTCCAAAAGTTAAACGTGCAAAGCCGGGTTGGCATGGTGCTGGAAGCATTGAGAAGAGAGCTGGTTTCCCTGGAAGAATTATAAAAAATCTTAAAAAGCCTTTTATTAACAGGTATACTGACCTGATTTGTTTCGGAATAATTATTTGAGTCAATTTCCCGCCAGGGAATGCCGCCGGCAATCGTAATACATTTGTTATTTGGTTGAATCCCGGATTTAGAATAATGTGATAATTTGATAATTTGATAATGTGATAATGTGATAATCATTGGAGTCCGGGTAAAATGTATTCCCCCGGCCTCGGAAGAAATCCGTTAAGAAAATTGAAACGGACGGCGTAAAATAAAAACAGTTATTACTAGAGCCCGGAAATGTTCTGTAGCCCGTAAGTCCTACCACTGCTGGGTTATATTGATTCGCTGTGACTTGTTTTTATTTAGCCGGGAGTTTCAATTTTTAGGATTTATTCCGGAGCCCGATTTTTTTGCT
>JAEZAY010000554.1 GCA_023427575.1 Bacteroidota bacterium
GGACGGCAGTGATAATGTGTGAATGTGCCAATGTGCCAATGTGAAATGTAATAATGTGATAATTTGATAATCATTAGTGTCCGGGTAAATGTATTCAATGGGCCTCGGAAGAAATCCGTTTTTTTGCTCCGTTTTTTTCTAAAAAAAAGTGGAACCGGTCATTTACAATGACTGCTCCTAATTCGCAATTGATAAAGGTTTCGGGTGAAAGGAAAATTATTACCCGGGCACTAATGCCCATAGTATATACAATTCTGAAATTTCTATTTCGGTAAATCTGCATTTCGTTCTCTGTTTGTTGGCTGGATTCGAAGTTCAGCCCGGGTTCGCAGCCGGATGCGTACAGAATCCACTCCATGATTTTGGCAACGACCCAGAATCAGCAAATCCTTTAGATTTTTGCAAATGAAAATATAGCTGTAAGTTGATACCCGCTTTATTGATTCAATTGTTCAAAAATCAATTATGAAAAACAACCTGCCTTCGTACCGAAATACTGAATTTTTAATGGAGCAAACCATGCGCTGGTACGGACCCAATGATCCCGTTCGTTTGTCAGACATTAAGCAGGCTGGATGTACCGGCATTGTAACGGCCCTCCATCATATTGCCAATGGCATGGTTTGGTCGACGGAAGAAATCCGAAAACGCCAGCAGGAAATTGAAGCTGCGGGTCTTACCTGGTCGGTAGTGGAAAGCGTGCCTGTTCATGAGGCCATTAAAACGCAGGCAAACGGCTTTGAAAACTATATAAATAATTATAAAGAAACTCTCCGAAATCTGGCTGCTTGCGGTATCAGAACGGTAACCTATAATTTTATGCCTGTGCTCGACTGGACCCGAACCGATTTGAGCTATACCGTGGAGGATGGAAGTAAGGCTTTGCGCTTTGAAAGAGCCGCTTTTATTGCCTTTGATCTGTTTCTTTTAAAACGGAAAGGGGCAGAGCGGAACTATTCACAACGGGATCTGGAAGGAGCGGAAAAAAGATTCGCTTCAATGAGCGATGAAGAAAAAGAAACTCTCCAGCGAAATCTCATCAAGGGGTTGCCAGGAAGTGAAGAAAGTTTTACCATAGAACAATTTCAGGAAGCCCTGGATGCCTATGCCGGAATCGACGCCGAAAAGTTAAGGCAGAATCTGATTTATTTCCTGCAGCAGGTGATACCCGTTGCCGATGAGACCGGGATAAATATGGTAATTCATCCCGATGATCCCCCATACCCGGTGCTCGGGTTGCCAAGAGTGGTAAGCACGGCAAATGATGTGCAGGCATTGATAGATGCGGTTCCTTCAACCAGTAATGGCCTCTGCTTCTGCACCGGGTCTTTCGGAGTTCGGGCAGAAAATGATCTGCCCGAAATGGTGAGGCAGTTTGGCGACCGAATCAATTTCCTTCATCTGCGAAGCACTACCCGCAATGAAGCGGGTGATTTTTTTGAAGACAATCATCTGGAAGGGGATGTGGATATGTATTCGGTGATCCGGGAAATTCTGATGCTGATGCAAAAAAGAAGGATATCCATACCCGTTAGGCCCGATCACGGACATCAGATGCTGGACGATCTCCGGAAAATCACCAACCCGGGCTATTCAGCCATTGGAAGACTGAGAGGAATGGCCGAATTGCGGGGCCTGGAATTGGGAATTGCCCGGAATCTGGCAGAACAGGGTCATTCCAATTCATAAAAAGCAGTTTTGTTTTCTGAAGCGGTTAACACTGGTTAAGCGCTTTTAAGTAATTTCAGCAATCGCTGATTTAAATATCAGGAGAAAGACAAACCTTTGATTGATCGGCCGGGTTGATAAGACCTGTAAATATGATTAATATGAAAAAATTTCTCGACGAAAATTTTTTGCTCCAAACAGAAACCGCCCGGCTATTGTATCACGATTTTGCGAAGACCATGCCGGTTATAGACTATCATAACCATCTGCCCCCGGATCAGATTGCCAACGACCGGCAGTTTTCTAATATAACGCAAGCCTGGCTTTATGGTGATCATTATAAATGGCGGGCAATGCGCACCAATGGGATCGCTGAGAAATATGTTACGGGTAATGCCAATGACCAGGAAAAATTTGAACAATGGGCTGCTACCGTTCCATATACTTTGCGAAATCCTTTATACCACTGGACACATCTGGAATTGCAGCGGTATTTCGGGATTCATGAGGTGCTAAACCCGGAGTCGGCCAACCGGATTTATGAGGAATGTTCCGCAAAGCTTCAAACCAAAGAATACAGTGTAAAATCACTGCTAAAAAAAATGAATGTACGGGTTGTGTGTACCACAGATGACCCGGTGGATTCACTGGAATACCATCAGCAGATCGCCGGCAGTTCTGAAATGGGTGAGGTGCGCGTGTTTCCGGCCTTTCGACCAGATAAGGCGATGAGTGTGGAGGATCATATTGCTTTTAATAAATACCTTTCTTTGCTGGAACAGTCTTCCGGCACTTCAATCTCCAATTTCACCCATTATCTCGATGCACTGAAAAGCAGGCACGACTATTTTGTTGCCAATAGCTGTTGTGTAAGCGATCATGGCCTGGAACAGATTTATGCCGAAGATTATACCGATCAGGAAATAGATTCTATTTTTAATACGCTCCGGAATGGAAAAGCGGTTTCTCGGGAGGAAATCCGGAAGTTTAAATCGGCCATGCTGGTCATATTTGCCGAATGGGATTGGGAAAAAGGTTTTGTGCAGCAATTTCATCTGGGAGCTTTACGAAATAATAACAGCCGGATGCTGGAGCGTTTGGGTCCTGATACAGGCTGGGACAGCATCGGCGATTTTTCGCAAGCGCGGGCGCTTTCAAAATTTTTGAACCGCCTGGATGCGAATGATAAACTGGCCAAAAC
>JAEZAY010000556.1 GCA_023427575.1 Bacteroidota bacterium
GGTGTATGAGGGCATTGAAACGCATAAAGTGGTGGTTGACGATTATACCGGGGCTTTTCGGGCAACGGAACATTTAATTGAAGAAGGCTTTGACCGAATCGCACATATCACCATCTCCGAATTTTTATCAATAACAAAGAACCGGTTGAAAGGATACCGCGAAGCCCTTGAAAAGCATCGCATCCCCTTCCGGAAAGAATGGGTTTTGCATACCGATTTTGATATGAAGCAAATGGGGCGGTCAATACGCTCAATCTTCAATAACAATGACAGACCCAATGCGATACTGGCTTCGGTTGAACGAATTGCCATCGGTTGTATCGGCGAACTCCGCGCCATGAATCTGCGGATACCCGAAGATGTGGCCTTGATCGGTTTTTCCGATAATCCGTTGAATAAACTGCTGACGCCGGCCCTGAGTTCAATACAGCAGCCCACTTTTGAAATGGGTCAAAAATCGGCCGAGCTTCTGATCGAACTGATCGAGAAAAAGAAAAATACCAAAAAATTTAAAACGATATCGCTGAATACCATTGTCGATATCCAGCAGTCTTCGAAGCGGCCTGTTTCTAAATAATAAGCTATACTAACCGATTACCAGCCCTTACAAATCGATTACCCTTTTCTCTTCATTGCTTTTAAAAGCCGCTTCGATGATCCGGATCACGTTTAGAGCATCTGCCGGATCAACCGGTGGCTGCGCACCATTGCGGATACATTCATATACCTTCTCATAATAAGTTCCGTAATTGCCCGCGGGCGAATCCAGGTGAATCTTTTTAATATCGCCATTCAATTCGGTATGAAGCAGGCCTTTCTCCGATGCCGGCTCAATACCCCAATTGGTTTCAGAAGGCTTTTTACCGGCCATCAGATCGGCTTCCTGTACATCAGCCCGGCTTTTATGGAAGGCGCCTTTAGAGCCGAATAAGGTAAAGGAAGGGATTGGTTCACGTACCAGGTAACTCGCTTTTATGCGAACCCGGACGGAAGGATAGTATAGCAAAAGTTCAAAATAATCATCCACTTTCGATACCGGCCGAACAATGCGGATATCAGCAAATACCGCTTTCGGATACCCGAACAAAAGAACTGCCTGGTCTATAAGATGTGACCCAAGATCATATAATACGCCGGTACCGGGGCCGGGAATCTCCTTATGCTGCTTAGGGCTCAGCTCTTCCTTAAATCGATCGAAATGGATCTCGGCTTCCACAATATCGCCCAGAAGCCGGTCTTTCACTACCGACTGAACAATTCCAAAATCACTGTCCCAACGGCGGTTATGGTACACCGATAGCATCTTGTTTGCCCCCGCGGCAATCCGGATCAGTTCCTCCCCTTCTTCAATAACATTCACAAACGGCTTTTCAACCACAACATTTTTCCCTGCTTCCAGCGCCTTCTTTGTATACTCAAAATGCGTCGCGTTCGGTGTATTTACAACAACCAGCTCAATGTTTTCATCGGCGATAATTTCTTCAAAGCTTCTGACTGTTTTGATCTGCGGATATTGCGCTGCAGCCAGGTTTTTACTCCTTTCCAGTACAAGGCTTAAATCAAAACCCGGGTTGATGTCCAGAAAAGGGGCATGAAATACCTGCCCCGACATTCCAAAAGAACAAATTGCAGTTTGAATAGGTTTCATAATCTATGATGGTAATTAAAAATACGTCAATGGTTCATTGCCGGGACCACAGTAATGGCGATTTCGGTTATGGCAGAATCGTTCCGTATTCTAAGCTAAGTATTTTCACTTATCCTGAATACCGGAAATTTTTTAATTTAAAAACATCCTGCCACGGAAATCAGGCTGATTGCGGAAAACAGTTCAAATTTGCGGTATTAAAGCTAATTGCTTAGTCCGTTTTCAGTCCGTTCCCTACTCTAAACCCTGGTTACAGGTAAACTGCATAGTTAATCAAAAATGATCAGTCCCTTCTGAATAAGAGGGGACTTGTTGTTTTATGATTGCTGTTAACCATTCGGCGACATTTCACTTGCAGATCCTTTGATCATTGCTGTCCGGTTAAATGTATTCCCCCGGGCCTCGGAAGAAATCCGTTAAGAAAATTGAAACGGACGGCGTAAAATAAAAACAGTTGTTACCGAAGCCCGGAGATGATCTTTAGCTCGTAAGTCCTACTGGCGCTGGGTTATATTTATTCGCTGTGACTTGTTTTTATTTAGCCGGGAGTTTCAATTTTTAGGATTTATTCCGGAGTCCGATTTTTTTGCTCCACTTTTTTTCTAAAAAAAAGTGGAAGGGGTCATTTAAAATGATTGCTCCAAATTTACTATTGACAAAGGTTTCGCGTGAATAAAAAATTACTAACCGGACATCAATGATTCTGAAAATGGGTCTGTTGAAAATCCTTTAGTATATTCAGGGAGGCAAAAGACGGCGAAATCAATAGTATGAACAACCGCCTTTCTGCAAAAAAAACAGATTCATGTTTCTTGGCCATTTTGGAATTGCTTACGCGTCAAAATCACTTAAAAGAAATGTTTCGCTGGGAACCAGTTTCCTGGCCGCGCAGTTTATCGACCTGTTATGGCCCCTTTTTCTGCTCATGGGTATTGAAAAAGTGGAAATAGACCCGGGAAATACCGCGCTCACGCCCCTTAATTTTTTATCGTATCCTTTTTCACACAGTATGGTGGCCACCTGCATCTGGGCCCTTATTTTCGGACTGGTATTTTACATCATTCGACGAAGCCCCCGCGGCGCCTGGCTGGTAGCCGCGCTGGTATGTAGTCACTGGATTCTGGACTTTATCACCCATCGCCCCGATTTACCGCTCACTATGGCCGATTCCTATAAGGTTGGATTGGGATTATGGAACCATAAAATAGCAGCCATTATCATCGAAATGACGCTTTTCATAACGGGGGTTTATTTCTACCTGAAAAATACCAGGGCAAAGAACAGGATGGGAGTTAATTCCACCTGGGGGCTGATCATTTTCCTCATCTTAATTTATGCATTAAATATAGCAGGAGATCCGCCGCCGGATTCAGCTTCTATTGCCATAGCGGGATTCGCCCAATGGTTGCTGATTGTTTGGGCTTACTGGTGCGACCGGCTCCGGATGCCAGCCTGAAAAAATTTTAATTCCTAACTGTTGATTATTATGTCCGGTTTTAAATCTGTCAGTTTGGGTAAGTATGTGAATGTTGTCCTTTTCCTGCTCATCCTGGTAACCATAATTCGTTGCACGGATCCAAATGCTCCGATGGCACCCGATGGCATAAGCCGTATTGTGGTGGATACCAATCCGCCGGCTATTCCGCTGGCTCCGGAAGAAAGCATCCGGAAGATCCAGCTTCCGCCGGGTTTCCGTGTAGAACTTGTCGCTGCCGAACCCATGGTGCAGGAGCCTGT
>JAEZAY010000026.1 GCA_023427575.1 Bacteroidota bacterium
TTGGTCATTGTTTCCTGCGTGGTAAAGGTTTTGGATGCAATAAGAAAAATGGTTTCCTCGGGATCAATCTTTTGAAGCGTTTCGGTGATATGGGTGCCATCGATATTGGAAACAAACCAGGTTTGAATGTTCTCCTTCCAATAGGGTCGCAATGCCTCCGTAACCATATAAGGTCCCAGATCACTGCCACCGATTCCGATGTTTACAATATTGCGGATCGGCTTACCGGTATAACCCTTCCATGCACCGGAATGAATTGCTTCACAAAAGGATTTCATTTGCGCAAGCACCCGTTGAACCTCTGGCATTACATCGTTCCCGGAAGAGGGAAATGGCAAGCCGCCCCGATTGCGCAGGGCTGTATGAAGTACCGCCCGCCCTTCGGTCCGGTTGATTTGCTCGCCGGAAAACATGGCTTCAATGGCTTCTTTCAGTTCGCATTCATTGGCAAGTTGTATAAGCAGCTGGATACTTTCGGCCGTAACCAGGTTTTTTGAATAGTCGAATAGTATTTCGCCGTTTCGTTTTGAAAAACGCTGAAAGCGTTCCGGATCATTTTCAAAAAAGCTCCGGATCGATTGATTCCTGATGAGGGCGGCATGTGCAGTCAGTAACTGCCAGGCGCTGGTTTTTGACGGATCTGTAGAAGGTAACATGAAAGTTTATTCGTTATTAATAATCGCTGGGTTTTTATTATCTATTTGAACTATAGCAGGATAAATTTTCTTCCTTTAAAATATTTCCCGGATCCTGGTAATGGCATAATCGAGCATGGCCCGGGTTACGCCCAAATGCAGCACAAAACGGATCTGATCTTTTGAAAAAGGCAGTGCAAGCACCTGTGCCTGCTTAAACCGCTCCAGAACCGTATCGGTATGAATGCCTTCCTTTAGCCGCACAATAACAATATTGGTTTCCACGGGCAGAATCTCTGCGCAACAGTCCAGCTTTTCCAGTTCCTCCGCCAACAACCGCGCATGCAGATGATCTTCCCGCAGGCGTTCAATATTAAATTCCAGCGCGTAAATGCCGCAGGCCGCCATATAACCCGCCTGCCGCATCCCGCCGCCCATCACCTTGCGGATCCGCCGCGACTTATGGATCAACTCTTTTGATCCCAGTAACATACTTCCGATGGGGCAGCCCAGGCCTTTGTTCAGGCAAACGGAAATACTGTTGAACAGGCGGCCAAATTCTTTGGGCGACTGATTTTTGGCGATCATGGCATTGAACAAACGCGCTCCGTCGAGATGAAGTTTCAGATTATTGCGATCGCAGATTTCGCGGATGCCTTCTATCTCGGCCAGTTCATAACAGCTACCCCCGCCTTTATTGGAGCTGTTCTCCAAACAAACCAGCGATGTATTGGCTTTATGAACATCGTCTCGGGCATTGATATGCTCTTCTACCTGGCCGGGACTGATCCGGCCCCGGTCGCCATGAACAAGACTTACCTGCACTCCGGAATTGAAAGCGATCCCTCCGCCTTCGTATTGGTAAATATGTGCGCTGTAATCGCAGATCAGCTCATCACCGGGAGCTGTTTGAGCTTTAATAGCGATCTGGTTCGACATGGTTCCCGAAGGACAAAACAAGGCCGCCTCCATTCCGAACATCTCGGCCGTCATTTCCTCCAGCCGGTTAACGGTCGGATCTTCTCCGAAAACATCATCTCCAACGGCTGCTTTTACCATTGCCTCCAGCATTGCCGGATTCGGTTTTGTAAATGTATCAGAACGAAAGTCTGTTGTCATACTTCCAGATTAGAACTGCGAAAGTATTACAAGGATTTTAGATGGGCGAAGTAGAATTTATAATTACTTTTAGCCGGCTGATTCGACCGATGTGCCTAAACTACTGATAATACTTCTTTTTCTTCCTTTTCCAGCCTTGTGCCAGTTAATCGGCGGATCCGGAGTCTTCCATTTTCTACATCTGCCGGGGAACCCGCAGACCAGCGCCCTGGGTGGAGTGAATGTTTCCAAATCCGGTACCGACGCGGCACTTTCCCTTTCAAATCCTGCCCTGCTGCGAAAGCAAATGCATGGACAATTAAGCGCCGCCTTCAGTTCAGGGTATGCCGGGATCCGGCAATATGAAGCTCTTGCCGCCATGCATTTTGAAAAGCCTGAAATTACCATGGGGGCTTCGGTAGATTATATTGATTATGGAAACATACCTTTCACCGATGCTGCCGGAAACCAGCAGGGCTTGTTCCGGCCGGTGGATTATGTTATTCGTTTAACCGCTTCGCGTTCGTATCAGGATAAATGGCAATATGGAGCTGCTTTGAAGTTCGTGCATTCGGGTTATGGCATCTACCGGTCCTCCGGCATTGCAATGGATTTGGGGGTTCATTTTTCAGACACAGCTTCAGGCATTGAAGCCGGAATTACGGCAAAAAATATGGGGATACAAATCACCAGATTTGCCGGATCTGATCCGGAAGACCTGCCCTTTGATTTGCAGATTGGGATCACTAAAAAACTGAGGAATGCACCGCTCGGGTTTACGCTTACCGCCACTCATTTGCACCGCTTTGATATCCGTTATAATGATCCTGATTTTAATCGCGACAATGATGAACTGGCAGATGCGGATAAAAAATTTACCGCTGATAAAATCTTCCGGCACCTTGTTTTATCCACGCAGCTTTATTTGGGTGGGAAACTCGAAATTACAGCTGGCTACAATCACCTGCGCCGAAAAGAACTGAATCTCGGTAAAAGCGGGAACGGCCTGAATGGATTTTCGATGGGAGTGGGGCTGCTGTTCAAAAAAATGCAACTGCGTTATGCCAGATCATATTTTCAAAACAGCCGGGCGCTAAACCAGGTGGGCCTGAAT
>JAEZAY010000032.1 GCA_023427575.1 Bacteroidota bacterium
CGGCCTGCATTTCGCCGTTAATGATTTCAAAAAAGGCGGTAACAGCCATCTGGTCGTCGGCAACAACAGCTATTTTATCCCCCTTATTTACAGTGAAGGAAATATCACCAAATAATAATTTCCCCTCCACGCTTTTGGTCAGCTTTTCAACATTCAGAATCTGGTTTCCAACCTCCCGAAGCTGCTTGAACACAATGCCGGGATATTTCCGGTTTGATGGGGTAATATCTTCAATCACCAGCTTTTCCAGGGCCTTTTTACGGGCAGTGGCCTGGCGCGATTTGGAAGCGTTTGCACTAAAACGCGCGATGAACTCCATCAGGTCCTTGCGTTTGTCTTCCATTTTTTTGTTCTTATCGGTCAGCTGGCGTGCTGCAAGCTGGCTCGATTCATACCAGAACGTATAGTTCCCGGTGTAGATCTTGATTTTCTGACGGTCAACATCGGCCACATGGGTACACACGGCATCCAGAAAGTGACGGTCGTGCGATACGACAATTACAATATTTTCATACTCACCCAGGAAATTCTCGAGCCAGGAAATCGTCTGAACATCCAGGTTATTCGTCGGTTCATCCAGAATCAGAATGTCCGGATTGCCAAACAGGGCCTGGGCCAGCAATACCCGCACTTTTAAGGCCGGACTGATGTCTTTCATTAAAACCTGGTGCAGCGACTCATCCACCCCCAACTCATTTAGTAAGGTGGCCGCATCGCTTTCAGCGGTATAACCGCCCATTTCGCCAAACTCGGCTTCCAGTTCACCGGCCTTCATTCCATCTTCTTCGGTAAAATCCGCTTTACTATAAATAGCATCGCGTTCGAGCATCACCTGCCATAATTTGGTATGACCCATTAATATGGTATTAAGCACCGTATGTTCGTCAAATTCAAATTGATTCTGTTTAAGAACGGCCATTCTCTCTCCGGGCGAAATGTCGACAGTTCCCTTATTAGGCTCGATCTCACCCGAAAGTATTTTAAGAAAAGTGGATTTACCCGCTCCGTTTGCGCCAATAACTCCATAACAGTTACCCCTGGTAAAACTGAGATTCACCTCGTCGAACAAAACCCGCTTACCAAACGAAAGAGTTACATTATTTACTGTAATCATTTAAAAACCTTCTTTTTGAGGCGCAAAGGTACTAAATAACGGACCCGAAACCCAGTTTGAGGTAAAAGAGTTTGTTATAATGGTCCTTTAGCTGACTAAAAAAAAATCCGGCCGGAATACCCGGCCGGAATAAGTTATGTATTAATGAAGGCCCGGACCTTACGGATTCGGGTCGACTGTTAAAGATGCCTTCATGTATTCGGAATTTAATCGCGAAATCGTGGTGATCGGAATTTCCTTCGGACAAACGGCCTCGCAGGCGCCGGTAAAAGTACAGGAACCAAATCCTTCCCTATCCATTTGAGCCACCATGCTAAGCACACGGTTTTTTCTTTCGGGGGCACCCTGCGGCAACAAAGCCAGATGGGAAACTTTAGATGACATAAATAACATGGCCGAACTGTTTTTACAGGCCGCCACGCAGGCTCCACAACCAATACAGGCAGCGGCGGCGAAAGAAGCATCGGCTTTTTCTTTTTCCACCGGGGTCGCATTGGCATCCACGGCATTTCCGGTATTCACCGAAATATACCCTCCGGCCTGAATTATACGATCGAAAGCAGAGCGGTCAACCATCAGATCTTTGATAACCGGAAAGCTTTGAGCCCGCCAGGGTTCAACCACAACGGTTTCACCATCTTTGAAGGCACGCATATGCAACTGGCAAACAGTGGTTCCCTTCCAGGGGCCATGAGGCCGGCCATTGATATGCATTGAGCAGGAACCACAGATTCCTTCACGGCAATCATGATCAAAAGCGATGGGATCCTGCCCTTCACCGATCAGGCGTTCATTCAACACATCAAACATTTCCAGAAAAGACATTTCCGTGGATACATCCTTCACCTCATAAGAAACAAAGTTTCCTTTCTCCGCTGCGTTTTTCTGTCTCCAGACTTTCAGGTTCAGATTTATTGTTGTATGGTCCATAGACTAATTTGATAATTTGGAATTCGAATTCGTTATCCGGACTAAGCGCCTAATTCTTTATTTCTGCATATCCCGATGTTCAGCGTTCTAATGAAATCAAATCGCCCTGAAACCTGTCAGGCTCAGGTCTTCCCTACTTATAACTTCTTTGGGTAGGTTTGGCGATTTCAAAATTCAGGTTCTCTTTATGCATCTGCCAGTTGCTTTCGCCCATAAACTCCCAGGCGGCAACAAAAGCAAAATTTTCGTCATCTCTTTTGGCTTCCCCTTCTTCGGTTTGCATTTCTTCGCGGAAATGGCCGCCACAACTCTCGTGTCGCTGCAGGGCATCATTACACATTAACTCGCCCAGTTCAATAAAATCGGCTACCCGGTTTGCTTTATCCAGCTCGTTATTGACTTCATTGATTTTTCCGGGAATTCGCAGATCCGACCAAAATTCCTTTTTCAGTTCCTGGATTTCGGCAATGGCTTCCTGCAGTCCTTTTGCGTTTCTGGCCATACCGCATTTTTCCCACATGATCTTTCCAAGACGCTTGTGAAAACTTTCTACCGTTTGCTTTCCATTGATGCTCATCAGCGTATTGATCCGGTCGCTTACTTCTTTTTCGGCCAGAACAAAGGCAGGATGATCGGTGGGTATGGCCGCCGTTGCAATTTCATCGGCCAGGTAGTTGCCGATTGTGTAGGGGATTACGAAATAACCATCGGCCAAACCCTGCATCAGGGCTGAAGCGCCCAAACGATTGGCACCATGGTCGGAGAAGTTTGCTTCGCCTAACGCATAGAGGCCGGGAACCGTTGTCATCAGTTCATAATCCACCCATAAGCCACCCATTGTATAATGTACGGCCGGGTAAATACGCATGGGTGATGTATATGGATCTTCACCGGTAATCTTCTGGTACATGTCGAACAGGTTGCCATATTTCTCTTTCACCACTTCCTTACCCATCCGGATCAGTGATTCACGATCAAGATTAGTAAGTCCCTGTTTATTTGCTTCCCCTCTTCCATACCTTTCAATGGCTGCCGCAAAATCGAGGTATACCGCCATCTTCGATGCGCCAACACCGTAGCCTTCGTCACATCTTTCTTTTGCTGCCCTTGAAGCCACATCGCGCGGAACAAGGTTTCCAAATGCGGGATAGCGGCGTTCCAGGTAATAATCTCTTTCCCCTTCAGGGATATCGGCCGGCTTGCGATTGTCGCCCTTCGTTTTTGGTACCCAGATCCGGCCATCGTTTCGCAATGATTCCGACATTAGGGTCAGTTTGCTCTGGTGATCGCCACTTACGGGGATACAGGTGGGGTGTATCTGCGTGAAGCAGGGATTTCCAAAGTAGGCCCCCTTTTTATGCGCTTTCCATATCGCCGTAACATTACTTCCCATTGCATTGGTGGATAGATAAAATACATTCCCGTATCCGCCGCTGCATAACAGTACCGCATGACCGAAATGACGTTCCAGCTCGCCGGTTATCAGGTTGCGGCAGATCACTCCTCTTGCTTTTCCGTCAATCTTCACTATATCCAGCATTTCGTGCCTGCTGTACATGCTTACATTTCCCAGTGCTACCTGCCTTTCCAAAGCCTGGTAGGCTCCGATCAGTAACTGCTGCCCCGTTTGACCGGCGGCATAAAATGTACGCTGAACCTGCGTTCCGCCAAAAGAACGATTGCTCAGCAATCCTCCGTATTCGCGGGCAAAGGGAACACCCTGGGCAACGCACTGATCAATAATATTGGCACTGACTTCTGCCAGGCGATGCACATTGGCCTCTCTTGCCCGGTAGTCGCCGCCTTTTACCGTATCATAAAACAAACGAAAAACACTGTCGCCGTCATTCTGATAATTTTTCGCGGCATTGATGCCTCCCTGCGCGGCAATAGAGTGCGCCCGGCGCGGGCTATCCTGAAAACAAAAAGCTTTTACTTTATAACCCAGCTCTCCCAGCGCGGCGGCTGCAGAAGCGCCCGCCAAACCAGTTCCTATTACAATAATTTCCAGTTTCCGCTTATTGGATGGGTTCACCAGTTTCACATGTCCTTTATAGTCGTTCCACTTATTCTCTAATGGCCCATCCGGTATTTTTGAATTAAGCATAAGTAAGTTTAGGAATTGATCTAAAAAATATTTTCAGCCTGGATTGTTTTTCTGAAACCGGTTTATTTAACCCAGCCCAGATAAATCGCAACGGGCATACTTGCAAACAAAGCCGAGATAATTACGGCATACCAGAATCCTATGTTCTTAAACAGCGATACATAACGGCGGTTGTAAACGCCCAGGGTTCTGAAAGCACTGTGAAAACCATGAATCAGATGAAAGGCCAGCGAAATACATCCCAGCACATACAGAACAACCACCACCGGATTTTGAAATACATCCACCATCCGGGCGAACAGGTTATGATAGGATTTTCCTTCAATTTCTTCCAGTCCGGTAATTCTTGAAGGAACCCAGAAATGCGCGATGTGCATGATCAGAAAAAGCAATAAAAGGGTACCCAGCAAACCCATCGATCTGCTATACCATTTACTGCCTCTTTCACCAAGGTTCACCTGATAACCCTGGCCGCGGCGCTGACGATTAGTTACTTCCAGCGAATAACCCTGAATGATATGCAGTATAAATCCGGCGAACAACACATATTCCATTGCCCGGATTACCCAGGAAGAACCCATAAAATGAGCAGCCCGGTTAAACATATCTCCATTGTCGTTTGCAAAAATGCAAAGATTCAGGCCCACATGAATAATCAGAAAACTAATAAGAAAAAGACCCGTCACAGCCATTACAAACTTTTTGCCGACGGAAGAGGTTAAGATTGCGGACCAATTCATGTAAAAGTATTTTTCTTTAAATCATCCCAGTACAACAGAGCTTTCATTTTCTGGCGGATGAAAACTGTTTCAGTCAATCAAATAAATGGATTAAACGAACCGGAAAATTAACTTCGCTCTTAACAAATTATTTGCTAAGCCACGCAAAAATAACGCAGAAGCTCCAATTTGCAAGGTATGAAGGGAAGAAAATTGTAAATCAAAAAACCAAAACGGTACAATATCTGGGAATGGCATGATGGATCAGCATTTCGTGATTCAGCCATGTTCATACCATTTCATATCCCGGATCCGGATAACTGAAATTGAATCCTGATTTTCAGAATTCCCTATCTTAGCCGCTTAAAAACCAACAGAATGAGAAATGACGAGGACTTTGAAGCCAACCTCGCTGGAGAAGAAGGCCAAAGTGAAGAATCCAAAAC
>JAEZAY010000046.1 GCA_023427575.1 Bacteroidota bacterium
ATGGTCATGGCCGGCAGGCACTAAGCATTCAAACTTCCATTTCGCATATTCATCCGGTTTATCCCGGCGAAATCCTGAGAGCAGAAACCCGTGAGGTTTCTGTAAGCAACCGGATCGGCATTTACGAAATTAAGATAAGCAACCAGGATGGCACTACGGTAGCTGTTTTTCAGGGCACCGTATACCGGAAAAGCAAAACCTGGGATTAAGATCGTTCAATAAAAATCAGCTATGTTTTACGAGTTCAAGGGCTTTAAACCTGTTGTGGATCCTACCGCGTTCGTTCATCCGCAGGCATGCGTAACAGGCAATGTGATTATTGGCAAAAACGTTTATATCGGACCTGGAGCTGCTTTAAGGGGCGACTGGGGAGAAATTATCATTGAAGACGGCTGTAATGTTCAGGAAAACTGCACGATTCATATGTTCCCCGGATTGCAGGTTTTACTAATGGAAGGTGCCCATATTGGTCATGGCGCCATTGTTCATGGGGCCAGGATAGGAAGAAACTGCCTGATTGGAATGAACGCGGTAATAATGGATCATGTTGTGCTGGGCGATGAATGTATTGTGGGCGCCCTTTCATTTTTAAAAGAATCTGAACAGATTCCGGACCGAAGTCTGGTCATTGGAAATCCCGCCCGAATTGTAAAAGGGGTCAGTGATGAAATGATCGGATGGAAAACCGCCGGCACCCACCTTTACCAGCAGTTGCCGGCCGAAATGGATCAGTCCTGGAAAGCGTGTGAGCCTTTACGTGAGATTGAAAAAAGCCGGCCCCGGCAGGAAATACTTTATAATACCTGGAAAACTATCCGGAGGAATTTTTAATTCCGGAAACAATCAGTCATCGGGATCTTAAGGCCGGCAGCGATTTAGTTTTTATTTTTCGAGATCGACGGAAGCGGCCTGAAACGGGATTCCATTAAGCTTATACGATTCCACTGTTTTAAACCTGCCTCCATCACATCGGCAATCTTCGGTTTTGGTTTCAATTTCACTCAGTCGGTATCTTTTGCCTGTGGAAGCCACGATCATCTCATAATCGAATGAATAGCCCGTTTCAATGGCAAACTGGTAAGCCGGGTTATGGAGAAATTCATATTTGAGTGTGAGAACCGTATCAGTAAACAGTCCGTTGTTGCCAAAACTGGTGATATTGATGGTGTCTTTTTTCCCACCCGTAAATCCTTTGAAGTTAAAAACCAGGGGCGTATCTGTGCAAAATTCTTTGCAGCAGGAACTGAATAAAATAAGGGAGCTCAGCAGGGCTATTAAGATTTTCATATGAATTCAGATTGACAATTTTCAGCCCCAATTCGTTGCATCCCGCCGTATTGGCAACTTACAGTACCTTCGCAGCCAGCAGAGTTATGGAAAAGACGAATTTCATTGATTATATCCGGATTTTTTGCAGAAGCGGCCATGGTGGTGCAGGCAGTAAACATTTTATGCGCACCAAATTTAATCCGCAGGCGGGGCCCGATGGCGGTGATGGCGGAAGGGGCGGACATATCATTCTACGGGGAAATAAAAACCTCT
This sequence comes from Bacteroidota bacterium, assembly GCA_023427575.1. Taxonomy (GTDB): domain Bacteria; phylum Bacteroidota; class Bacteroidia; order Chitinophagales; family Chitinophagaceae; genus Flavitalea. The sequence goes on from JAEZAY010000046.1 coordinate 1,543, forward strand.
GGACCTTACTGCATTTGCGTTACTACAAAAATGTACTGGCCGAAAATGGCGAAGGCGGAAGTGGAAACAATTGCACAGGCCGAAGCGGAAAGGATATTATTATCGAAGTTCCGCTGGGAACCATTGCCCGCGACGAGATCACCGGTGAAAAAGAAGCGGAAATCCTGGAGGATGGCCAGGAAATGATCTGGATCAAAGGCGGACGCGGCGGACTGGGCAATGCGCAATTTGCAACTGCCACCAATCAGGCGCCGGAATATGCTCAACCCGGAATGCCCGGACTGGAAGGATGGAAGTTACTCGAGTTAAAAGTGCTGGCAGATGTTGGTTTGGTCGGATTCCCCAATGCCGGAAAATCCACTTTATTATCCGTTGTAACTGCCGCAAGGCCAAAGATCGCCGATTATGCTTTTACCACTCTTACCCCCCAGCTTGGAATGGTGGAATACCGCGAAGGCCGAAGCTTTTGTATTGCCGATCTTCCCGGGATTATTGAAGGAGCGGCGGAAGGAAAAGGATTGGGACACCGCTTTTTACGTCATATAGAACGAAATCCCGTTTTACTATTCCTGATTCCGGCTGATAGCAATGATCACAAAAAAGAATTTGCCATCCTCCTTAAAGAACTGGAAGAATACAATCCGGAATTATTGCATAAGGAGATGATCATTGCCGTTAGTAAATCGGATATGCTCGATGATGAACTGAAGGAAGCCGTTCGAAAAGAATTGCCTGATAATATTCCACATGTTTTCATTTCATCGGTTACCCAACAGGGAATTCCAGCCTTAAAAGATTTGTTGTGGAATACCTTGAATAAACAGCAAAGCGCTTAGCCATTTAAATTAAAAGGGGTCTGCGAGATCTGAATTTGAACTCTTACTGATTGGTATAATCGCATTACCATTTAGCCGAAGCTGCATTTTTAGGATCTCTTCCGGAGCCCGAAATGATATGATAATGTGATGATCATTGGTGTCCGGTTAATAATTTTCAATTTACCTGAAACCTGTATC
>JAEZAY010000100.1 GCA_023427575.1 Bacteroidota bacterium
GGATAAAGGAGTTCGAAAAGACCGGAAGAGCGCTTCGCGATCAGTTGTTCGACTGGCTGCAAAATACTGATGGTTTGCAGATTCCTCTGAAGCCGGTAACCGGCTCAAGATCTGATCACCGTTATAGAGGTAGCTACTGATACAACCATCCTTGCGGCTGAACAAATTTTCTGCATTATATTGCCCTGCATGAATCAAAAAAAGATCTGGATTGGATTGCTTTTGTTCTTTTGTGCTGGCGAAATAATAGCCCAGCATGTTCAGTATGAAAAGCAGGTTTTTCGGCTGGGCAATGATTCCATGCCTTATCGGATATTATACCCTGCCAATTACGACTCAACCCAAAAATATCCTCTGTTGCTTTTCCTTCATGGAGCCGGTGAAAGGGGAAGGGACAATGAAAAGCAGCTCACTCATGGGGGTAAAATGTTTTTGAGCCCGGCCTTGCGCGACAGTTTTCCTGCTATCATTGTATTTCCGCAATGCCCGCCCGAAAGCTACTGGGCGAATGTAAACATTCGAACCAATGAAGAAAACAGGAGGACTTTTCATTTTCATTCCGGTGAAAAACCGACAAAGGCCATGGAACTTCTTATGGCTTTTTATCAGCATTTAAAACAAAGGGGAATAGCCGACGAACAGCGCTTATACATTGCCGGTTTATCGATGGGAGCCATGGGTACATTCGAGTTTTTATCACGCAACCCGAAAGATTTTGCTGCAGCCATTGCTATCTGCGGAGGCGGAACGGAGGAATTGGTACCGCGATATGCTGGTCAAACCGAGATCTGGATCTTTCACGGCGTAAAAGACCGGGTAGTGCCGGTTGAATTTTCGGAACGAATGGCCGCAGCCATTCGTAAACACGGCGGAAACCCCAGGTTAACGCTGTACCCCGAAGTTGATCATAATAGTTGGGACAACGCTTTTGCCGAACCTGATTTACTTTCGTGGTTGTTTTCAAAATCGAAATAAGATGAGCGCAATAAAAAACATCATTTTTGACCTGGGTGGGGTGATACTTGATATTGATATTGACAGAACCCATCATGCGTTCCGTGAAATGGGGCTTGAAAAAATTGAAGACTTATTCGGCTACGGGCATGCGGCTTCTTTTTTTAAAGATCACGAACAGGGAAAAATTTCTGACGAAGATTTTATTGCTCAGGTGCAAAAGCTCATTCCCGGATCCGAAAGTTTGGCCATCCGCAAAGCCTGGAATGCCATGTTGCTGGAGTTTCCCGCTGAACGGATTGAATATTTAAGAGATCTGAGAAAAACATATCGGCTCTTTCTTTTCAGCAATACCAATGGCATTCATCTCGAAGCGTTCAGCATGTTGTATAATTCCGGATCCGGAAACGGAAAATTGGATGAACTGTTTGACAAAGCCTACTATTCGCACCTGATGGGGCTTCGCAAACCCGACAAAGAATCGTTTGAGTTTATTTTAAAGGAAAACAATCTGCTACCGGAAGAAACCCTGTTTGTAGATGATGCTGCCATTAATATCAGGGGCGCCGAAGAAGCCGGCTTACAAACCTTTCACCTGCAAAAAGGAATGGATTTAAGGGCTATCTCCCGGAAATTATAGCTCAACTTGTTTTTCCGGGGCCCGGGTAATTGTGATTGAGGGAGTCGGGTCTTAATGGATTGTTTGCGGGCTTTTGCATTTTCACCTTTTTATTTTCTGCAAAGCAGGTAAGAAAAGCAAAGCATGAATAAGTATACATTTCCCCTAACGACTCCAGAGTCCTGACCCGGCTCCGAACTCCGGACCATTGGTTTCCGGGTAATCATTTTTCCAAATAACTCAACCCCGTATCAATGTAAAATAAGAATAGATTTTCCCTAACGGTACCACATTTTTTTTGACTCGGCTCCAAACTCCGGATCATTGGTTTCCGGGTAATCCTTTTTCCAAATAACTCGACCCCGTATCAACGTATAATAAGAATAGACTTTACCTAACGGCACCACATTTTTTTGACTCGGCTCCAAACTCCGAACTCCGCACTCCGAACTCAAAAAAGCCCTTCCCATTATTTAACCCTTCCTTTAAACCTCGATTGCCGGCATTTTTTTATCTTTACCACTATGATCGGTACATTATTTTTGATTCTTGGTCTATACCTGCTGTACAGACTTATTTTCAATTTTATTATTCCTGTCTACCTGGCATCGAAAAGAATGCGCGAGCAGGTTAGGCAGTTTCAAAGCAATATGCAGGGTTCCCAAAATGGCGGCAGCCCCAATGCGTATTCGTCTGCACCGCCGAAACAAAAGGAGTCCCTGCCTGCAAAATCGGGCGAATACATTGATTTTGAGGAGGTAAAATAAAAATTTTCGGATTTTGCCATTCCCGCAAACCATACTTTAGATTAAAAAATTACTCCCCGGATCGCCGCTCCCCAATAAAAAATTGACCCATAAACCCGCCATAAAACTGGTTTGGAGGGAATACTCAATTTCCCTTACCTTTGCAATGGTTAAAAGATTAAGCAGAAGGGAACGGAGTCGTTCCCTTCTTTATTTCACATGAGTATAGAAACACAGGTACAGTCGATAGAACAATGGATTCAGGCCATCTTAGAACCGGATCCGCAATATTTTCTGGTAGAAGTTAAAATCCGCCCTACCAACAATGTAAAGGTTTTTCTGGATGGCGATTCCGGAATATCCATTGAAAAATGTGTAGCGATCAACAGGGCTCTTTACCGGCAGATCGAAGAATCCGGGATTTTCCCCAACGGTGATTTTTCTCTGGAAGTTTCCTCCTCCGGCCTCGATGAACCCCTGAAAATGTTTCGTCAGTACAAAAAGAACATTGGCCGCAAAGTGGAAATTGTTTTGAAAGACGGGATCCGGATAGAGGGGAAATTGACGGAGGCCAATGAAAATTTCGTTCTGGTGGAAGAAACCAGGGGCAAGAATAAAAAGCTGGAGATCGTACCGCACGAAATCCCGATGGAATCTATTAAATCAACAAAAATTCAAATAGTATTTTAATTCCCGGCAGCCCCGGCGATGTTAAAATTGTAGATTATGGCAAGTATTAACCTTATAGACGCCTTTCAGGACTTCAAAGAAGCCGAAAATATCGACCGCCCCACGATGATGAAAGTAGTTGAGGATGTATTCAAAACCTTACTCAGAAAGAAATACGGTAGCGACGAAAATTTTGATGTGATCGTTAATGCGGAAAAAGGCGACCTGGAGATCATGCGCCGCCGGATGATCGTGGAAGACGGAACCGTGGAAGATCCATTGGCGGAAGTTGCTTACAGCGAAGCCGTGAAACTGGAGCCTGACTTTGAAATCGGGGAGGAGTTGTATGAAGAGGTTAATATTCTGGATTTTGGCCGCCGTGCGATTCTGGCTGCCAAACAAACTCTTGCCAGCCGGATCAGCGATCTTAAAAAGAATGTTCTGGTAAAAAAATATGGCGAGCGAATTGGTGATATTATCAGCGCCGAAGTTTATCAGGTTTGGAAAAAAGAAATTTTGCTGCTTGATGAAGAGGGCAGCGAACTGATTCTTCCGAAATCTGAACAAATCCCGCAGGACTATTTCAAAAAAGGAGAATCGATCCGCGCAGTGGTGAAAAAAGTGGAGTTAAAAAACAATTCCCCGGTGATTATTTTATCCCGCACTTCTCCCCTTTTCCTTGCTAAATTGCTGGAAATTGAAGTTCCCGAAATTTTTGATGGCCTGATTGTTATTAAAAAAATTGTTCGCGAACCCGGTGAAAGAGCAAAAGTGGCTGTTGAATCCTATGACGACCGCATTGATCCGGTAGGCGCCTGCGTAGGCATGAAGGGAAGCAGAATCCATGGCATTGTGCGGGAATTGAAAAATGAAAACATCGACGTAATCAACTGGACCAATAATATCCAGTTGCTTATTCAGCGTTCACTCACGCCTTCGAAGATCACCACCATGGATCTGGATCCGGAGAAAAAGCAGGTAAATGTTTACCTTAAACCCGATCAGGTTTCACTGGCTATCGGAAAGAAAGGGGTTAATATCAAACTGGCCCAGGAATTGACCGGCTATAGTATCGATGTATTCCGCGATACAGAAGGTGAACCTTCCGAATTTGATATTGACCTGGAAGAATTCAGCGACGAAATTGAAACCTGGATTATTGATGAATTCAAAAGGATCGGCTGTGATACCGGAAGAAGCGTACTGGCGCTAACTCCTGAAGAGCTGGAAAGAAGAACAGACCTGGAAAGGGAAACCATTGAGGAAGTAAGAAAAATTCTGAAAGAAGAATTTGAAAAAGAATAATAATAAATTAGGTTACTTATTCCGATTCGTGATATTGATGGAAGACTGAAGGAGAGATCCGGACGCTTTTTAGTTCAATCCGGATCAAAAGCTGCAGGAAAAAACATTTTTAATTCCTTACAGCTAATAAAACAAAAAAATTGTCTTAAAATCTCGAATGGCTGAAATTACAACACCAAGATTGATGGCTGCCGCCAAGGAGTTCAACATCGGCAAGGATACGCTGGTTGACTTTCTGGTGGCAAAGGGATATAGTTCTGATGATCTGAAGCCCACGTCAAAGTTATCGGAAGATATGTACAGGGCTTTGCAACAGGAGTTTCAGAGCGATAAAGTGGCAAAACTGAAAAGCGATGCAATCGATCTTCCGAAAGGCAGCGTGGATGCCCGTAAGAAAAAAGAAGACGAAGCCGTCGTATTTAAAAAGGAAGTCAGAAAGC
>JAEZAY010000195.1 GCA_023427575.1 Bacteroidota bacterium
AATTTACCTTAGACCTATATCCACAGTGGGTTACGAGCAGTCATTGTAAATGCCCCCTTCCACTTTTTTTTAGAAAAAAAGTGGAGCAAAAAAATCGGGCTCCGGAATAAATCCTAAAAATTGAAACGCCCGGCTAAATAAAAACAAGTCACAGCGAATTAATATAACCCAGCGCCAGTAGGACTTACGAGCTATAGAACATTTCCGGGCTCTGGTAACAACTGTTTTTATTTTACGCCGTCCGTTTCAATTTTCTTGACGGATTTCTTCCGAGGCCCTGGGGGAATACATTTTACCCGGACACCAATGATTATCACATTATCAAATTATCACATTTCCATATTAGCACATTATCACATTCGCACATTAGCACATTATCACTGTCGTCCGTTTCAATTTTCTTAACGGATTTCTTCCGAGGCCCGGAGAATATATCTTACCCGGACACCAATGTCTTGAATTAACTAATTTGCAGAATGCGATTTTCAACTGCCCTGTTGTTTCTGTTAGTGTCATGCGCCGGCCGGGAATCCGAACCAGATCATTCGGCAGTAGTGGAAAAGGTAACCGGCGCCGATAGCATGATCAGTACCGCGGATGCCAGCGACTCGATGATCATTGATGCTTCATTGGCCGGATTTTATCAAAGCGCCCTGCCATGCAAGGGCTGCGATGGGGCTCGGCAAACCCTGTTATTAAGAAACGATGGCCTTTTTGCGATCGAAGATTTCAACCGGAATCCATCCGATACATTAATAAGAAGCACCGGCCATTGGTCGCTGAACAATGAAAATATTGTCCTCTTTTCCGAGAAACTGGTGATCGGTAAATTCCGGCCGGTAAATGATAGTCTGTTAACCATGGAAAGACAGGGTACCATCATGTCCGACTCAAGCTCGCGGCGCTTTGCGCTGGTCAAAAAAGAAAATGGTGGGGAATCGGCAACATGGAAAAAGAAGGCGGAAGCCGGCGCCACTGCTTATTTCATCGGCACTGAGCCATTCTGGAGCCTGGAAATCACTGCGAAAAACGAAATCCTCTTTACGCAAGCTTCCCCCAGTAAAAAACATGTTTTCAACGACATTAAACAGGTAGATTCGCCTGGAACCCGATTCTATTCAGGCGCCAATAACACCGATTCTATCCAGGTAAGCATCCGGGAGGGCTTCTGCAGCGATGGAATGAGCGACAGGCTTTACTCCCACCAAATTACGGTTCTGTTTAACCGAAAAGATTTTCGCGGTTGCGGAACGATCCGTGATTGATTGATTCCATTATAATCAGCGTTTAGCCATTCTTTATGAGGCCTTTGCAGGCATTTCTTCTCCCATTTGTGGAATGCGAACCCCAGTTTTCCAGAACCCGGAAGATTTTACTGGAATGGCAAGGTAGTTGAATATACAATGGCGGAATTTATCTCAAACATCAAAAACACAATTATGAAAAAGTTTCTGGCAGTTGCCGTTTTAGCATTTTGGCTCGGCGCCTGCGATACACCTGAAAATACAACCGGTACCGACGAAACCATGTCATCACCGCCTGTAACAACCGACACCAGTACTACAATGCCGGTGGATACTGTAACGAATCGCCCCGACAGTCTTCGGTAGTTCAAGGGTGAATTATATAAGAAGATTTATCGCATTGCAATTTTTCAATGCCACTGAAAAACCATGAGTGGGATTATTTATTAACTAAAACACGGAATTTATGAAACGGATATTATTAAGTCTGAGTGTAGTAGCCTTTTTATTCGCCTGTGGCGAAGGGCCGGGAACGGAAAGTCCGGGATATGTGGATTCATCTAATGTAGCCCCAAATGGAACTGTTAATCCGGATCCTTATGGAGGAACTCCCGATACGGGAACGGGCATGATGTCCGATACCAGCACAAACAGGCTGGACACCAGTTCAAACAATACCAATAGTCCGGTTCTCCCTCAATAAGAAATCATAATTAAGGAGAGATCGAAATAACAAAAAGCTATCCAAACGGATAGCTTTTTGTTTATAGATAAAGGACGCCACTGAAATGCTAACGCTGATAAAAAGTGTAAATATTGCTGATCGTATGAACCTGCAGCCCTCCCGAGCTTTCTTCCATAGCTTCTTTCTCCAGGTCTGCTGACTCCTTATTCCGGCAGGAACTGCCGGTAATAAGAATAATGAAAACCATCAGGGCCATCATTTTTACCATTTTCCGGAACTTGTTCATAAGAATAATTTTAAGGATCCGAATTTAAAGGCAATGCGGGGCGGCAACAAGGGAACCTTGTTCAGATTGAGTTTTTTCAGTAATGAACTGTAGTTATGCCATAATGAAATTATTAATCAAGATTTAAGACCAATCCTTAAAGGAATTTTAAAAATTCTGGGTTCTTTGTTTGTCAGGGATTTATGTTCCCCTAAACTATACCTTTGCACTCAACTTAAAACAACCTGTATGAAAGTGACTCATTACGTAATGCTTGTATTTTCAGCACTCATGCTTTTCTCCTGCGTGAGCACAAAAAAATACAAGGCTGAACAAACCCGCTACGCCGACCTTAGCGCTGCACATACCAAATTGCAGCAGGATTTAAAGAATTGCATCGATAAAGATGCCGAATCTGCTACCAGAAGAGCACAGCTTGAGGCTGAAATTGAAAGCCTGAACAAACAGCTTGCCTTCCTTAAAGAAAACAATACCAACGTATTAAATCAACTTAAAGATCTTTCTGTTCTTTCTGCTACCCAGGCTGAAAGCGTAAAAAAATCCCTGGAAAATCTGGGTTCAAAAGACATGTACATTCAGAATTTGCAATCTGAAATGTCAAGAAAAGATTCGCTTAACATGGCATTGGTGATGAACCTGAAAAGTGCACTGGCCGATGTAAATGATCAGGATATCGAAATAAAGGTGGAAAAAGGGGTGGTATTTATTTCTATTTCTGACAAAATGCTTTTCAGAAGCGGAAGTTCTACCGTTACCGATCAGGCAAATACCGTTCTTGGAAAAGTTGCCCAGGTTCTGAATGCAAATCCAACCCTGGAATTCCTGGTTGAAGGTCATACCGACTCTAAACCGATCAGCAACAATTGTATTCTCGACAACTGGGATCTGAGTGTTAAAAGAGCAACTGCGGTGACCCGGATCCTCCAAAACAAATATAATATCGATCCGATCCGTATGACGGCCGCCGGACGCAGTGAATATGTTCCTTTAGCATCGAATGATTCGGCCGAAGGCAGAGCTGCAAACCGTCGCACCCGCATCGTAATCCAGCCTCAACTGGATCAGTTCTTTAACCTTTTAGAGAAAAAGTAATTGCTTATTGAATTTTGAAAGGCCACCGAAATCCGGTGGCTTTTTTTTGTCCCTGCTCCTCAACGGTTTTGTTCCTGAAATGAAGGCGCAATCTCTTTTAAATTACCTGTTTAAAAACAAGCGGCAGGCCTCCACTTTGTCTGTGTTCAGGATCATTACACCTTTATCTGTCAACATTTTCCAGCCTTCGGGATGATCGGGTGCCGCCCAGAAACGCAGGGGCTTTTGGAGGGGCTGCATTTTTTTTATGACTGAATTCAGTTTGCTGAAATCCCCCGGATTTGAATGATGGACATATTTGCTATAACTATCGCTGACCAGCGCGATCCGGCTTAACAAATGCCCGGGGTAATTTTCGTAGGGGCGGCCATCAAAAAAAATATATTCCGGGTAATGGTTCCATGAATCTACCGGACCCCGGTCGCCACTGATTACAATCCGAACCGCGCCCGGATGATGGGCGGGATCAAAGCAAGACCGGTATTTTTCTACCAGTTTCACAATCATCTCAATAGTACTGGCTCCCCCTTCCTTAATATCAATGGCTAAAGAAGTTCCTTTCAGTGAGTCCGGGAATTTCCGCATCAGGCCGGCAATCGGTTTAAAGTAGATCCCCTCCAGGGTCCTGTCTGCTCTGATCTCCTTCTTTTCATGCGCCACCATCAAGATTCCATTTACCGGGAATACATCCCCTTCAATAAAATCGGCCTTCAGGCGAACAGCATTATAAAAAGGCAGCTCTTTTTGATAGTCGTT
>JAEZAY010000199.1 GCA_023427575.1 Bacteroidota bacterium
GCTCCAGGTTAGCCGGCTGAATCATACTAAAAAAGGCCAGCATATTGCCCTGGAAGCCTGTCAGAAACTGAGTCAGAAAGCAGGCTTGAATTTGCATCTGTATTTTGTCGGGGCCGGCCCTTCGCGGGATTATCTCCAGTTGATGGTGAAGAAATTAAATCTTGAAAATCAGGTTCACTTTCTGGGTGAAAAAAGCCGGGACTGGATTTTCGGAAACCTTTGTCAGTTTGATTTACTGATTCAGCCTTCCCTGTACGAAGGGTTTGGACTTACAATAATTGAAGGCCTAGCAGCAGGCTTGCCGGTGGTAGCTTCGCGGGTGGACGGGCCCGATGAGATTTTAAAAGATATCCCCGCGGCCAGTTTATTTGCCGCTGGTAATTCGGATGAACTGGCTGAATCTATTCTGAACATGATCCGCTTAACAAAAGAAGATAAAATCAAAGCCGTATGTGAAATTTCCGGATTTCTTATCAATCCTAAATATTCAATAGTTCAGACGGCCCGGAATTACCTGGAGCAATATTCAAACTGATTTTTATTCTTTAAAATCATGATCTCGCGCCTTATTTCAAAACAGGTGTTGCTGGTAGGACCCGATTTTAACAATCACCGGGGCGGCATCGCGGCAGTGATTGATATGCACAGGAAGCAATATGAAGTCTTCAATTTTATTCCGAGTTTCCGTTCGGGCGATTCAAACTCAAAAAAGGCCATTTTTTTTATAGGCCAGCTCTTCCGGATCCTTATTTTTCTGTATAGAAATCCGGAGATCAAAATCGTTCATATTCATTCCTCAAAACACGGAAGCCTCTACCGGAAATGGATTTTATCGTGTATGGTGAAAATCTTCTTTCATAAAAAAACCGTTAATCACATTCATTCCGGCGAGTTTAAATTCTACTATGAAAAAAGTCCGATAATATCAAAATGGGTTATCCGGCATTTTATCAGAATGCATAATGTTACCATCGCCCTTTCGGAGAGCTGGAAAAATTATTTTGAAACCGAATTTCGTTTAAAAGAGATCCATACTGTCTGCAACCTGATTGAAGTACAGGAAGCTACGCTTAAAGCTGAATTGAACCCTGGCCAACCTCGTGCATTTCTCTTTCTTGGAAATATTGAACCGCAGAAAGGAATTTTTGAACTGGTGGATCTGATAATTAAAAACCGGAATTCTCTGGAGGGCAGATGTAAACTCATCATCGGCGGAATTGGTAAAACGGAATTAATGAAAGAGTTAATATTAACAAACAATCTCAGCGGCCTGGTAGAATACCGGGGCTGGCTTTCGGGTGATGAAAAACGGAAAGCAATAGCCGAAGCCGATGTTTTTATTTTGCCCTCTCATTATGAAGGAGTTCCCGTTTCAATCCTGGAGGCCATGAGTTTTGGGATGCCGGTAATAGCAACCCGCGTTGGTGGTATCCCCGATCTGGTAAAAACAGGCATCAATGGAATTTTAATAGATCCTTCTGATGAAGATGCTTTACTAAAGGCGATCTTGTTTTACCTCGACGATCCGGAAAATATTTATAAACACGGGCAGGGTTCCGCTGAAACGGTACAGGCATATTACCCCGATGTTATTATGCCCCGGCTGGAAGCAATTTATTCTTCATTATTAAGTGCATCCTGAACAATGATCGGAGCGCAATCATGGTATTTGCAAAGACTGAAAAGTATGTCGGTGCCTGAAATGGCCTACCGTTCGGTTCGGCTTTTTAAATCGCGGCTGGTGAAGCGCGAGGTGATGCTGCCTGAACATTTGTCGGCCGAAAGCATCCCGGGCCTGCTGCCGGAAATCGAATATTCAGGATTTAAAGTGCCCGATCAGCTCGATGTTTTTGGTTTAAAAATAAATCCCGATAAAATAGAAGACTGGTCCCTGGATATTTCGACCGGTAACCGCTTTCCATTAATTCCATCCGCTTCCATCGATGTAAGAAGTCTGGCGCTCGGAAGCGCCAAGCATGTTTGGGAGATCAACCGAATGTTGTTCCTGCCCTGGCTTGCCATTCGGTCGAGACAGGGCGATCTGAACTCGATCCGGAAGATCCAGGTGCTGATCAGTTCATGGTGCCTGGAAAATCCTTATGGAAAAGGAGTTAACTGGTATAGTAATATTGAGGTTAATATTCGTCTTATCAACTGGTTTGTTACCTGGGAAATTTTGCAGGTAGAAAAGATGATGCGCAATGATCATTATTTCAGCGAGTTTGTGAAAAATATCTGGCTGCCCTCCATCTACCAGCATTGCCGGTTTTCGTTCGAACATCCGTCAAGGTATTCTTCAGCGAACAACCATCTTCTGGCGGAATATGCCGGGCTATTCATTGCCAGTTCAAAATGGCGGTTCAGAGAAAGCGTAAGGTGGAACCGATATTCAAAATCCGGACTTGAAACCGAGATTATAAAGCAGCATACCGAGAATGGAATCAACCGTGAAGAAGCGGCCGAATATATACAGTTTGTTTCCGATTTCCTGTTGCTGGCAATGATCGTAGGTGATGGATCTAAAAATCATTTCTCAGAACGATACAGGAACCGATTTCATAAAATTCTGCTTTATATAAAATCTTTCATTGATGTTAAAGGGAATTCGCCCCATTACGGTGATGAAGACAATGGAAGTCTTTGTTTATTAAACGAGGAAAACCGGACAAACAATTTTATCTCGCTGCTGGCTTCCGGCGCCATTTATTTCAGGGATGAAAATTTACTTCATCCTCTGCATAGCAAACCGGATCAAAAAAATACCATTCTGTTTGGCCGGGCCGGACATGATTTTTTTTCGAAAGCTTCAAAAGAGCTCTGCCCCGGTTCATCGCGCTTTTTTCCGGAAGACGGGCATTTTATTTTTCGGAAACAGGATCCCGAAGGTCATGAAGTCTATGCGCATTTCGATGCCGCGCCCCTCGGTTATTTGTCGATTGCCGCTCATGGCCACGCGGATGCACTCTCTTTTGTTCTTCACCTTAATGGCCAGCCTTTTCTTACCGATCCCGGCGCTTATTGCTATCATAAAGGCTCTGAATGGCGAAAATATTTCGTTAGTACGGCGGCTCATAACACGGTTACCATTAATGAAAGCAACCAGGCATTTTATATTGGTCCCACTTTATGGGCCAGCCATTACAAGGTGCGGGTGCTCGATTCAGGTATGCAGGATCAGTATGAGTATCTAACTGCCGAACATGATGGGTATAAAAATTTTAAAATTACCCATACCCGCAAATTTGAATTTTTCAGGCAGGAGAATCGTTTTCTGATCACCGATACGATTCATAATTCTTCGGGCAATCCGGCCAGGATCAATCTGGCCTTCCATTTTCATCCCGATCTGATGCTGATGATGAAAACAGAAGGATGCCAGCTTACCCATAACAACAGCCGGCTTCTGATCAGGCTTGACCCTGCTGCCGAATGGAAAGTGGTTTGCGGTGAACGCAACCCGCTGCGCGGCTGGTATTCATCGTCTTTCTACAAAAAATCGGTAACGCCCGTGCTCACAGGCAGTGTAACCAGTTCGGCTACGATCAGCATCCGGACTGAACTCCTGATCAACTTCTGATTCTTAGCAAACCAATCCTCCCTTTCGCTTTCATTCATTTCCTCCGTTTTCATCCAGATCTAATTATTTATTCATGGAAAATATCCGAGTGAATATCCTGGGAATACCAGTGGATTCGTTTACAATGAGGGAAACGCTGAACATTGTAAATGAAAACATCCGCAACCGGAAGCCCACGCACCACGTGGTGGTAAATGCCGCCAAGCTGGTGAATGCGCAGAAGGATCAGCAGTTGCTGGATTCCATCGTTCATTGTGATATCATCAATCCCGACGGACAAAGCGTCGTTTGGGCCTCGAGGTTATTAAATCGATCTCTTCCGGAAAGGGTTGCCGGCATTGATCTGATGGTTAACCTGGTGGATATGGCCGCTCAAAATGGGTACCGGATATTTTTACTGGGCGCTGCGGATGATGTGCTGGCGAAACTGGTAAAAAAGTATAAAGAAGAATATGGCGAATCACTGATTGCAGGTTATCGGAATGGATACTTCAGGCCCGAAGAGGAAGAAGCGGTAGCCCGGGAAATTGCGGCGAGTAATGCCGATCTTTTATTTGTAGCCATTACCTCGCCAAAAAAGGAAATCTTTCTCAACCGCTATAAAGATCTGATCAAAGTTCCTTTTGTAATGGGTGTTGGCGGTTCTTTCGATGTATTGGCCGGAAAAACCAAAAGAGCTCCGCTCTGGATGCAAAAATCAGGTATGGAATGGTTCTACAGGGTGATCCAGGAGCCGGGGCGTTTATGGAAGCGGTACCTTTTTACAAACTCTCGTTTTATCTACCTGGTATTAAAAGAAAAACTTTCCCATTAAACTACGTTTATGAAAGTGACCATCGTGGCCGGGGCGCGGCCAAATTTTATGAAGATCGCACCCATTATTAAGGAGATTAAGAAAGTGCAGTCTCTGCATCCCGATCTCCGGTTCAGGCTGGTTCATACCGGACAGCACTACGATAGTAAAATGAGCGGCGAGTTCTTTATGCAGCTTGGGATCCCTGAGCCCGATGTCAATCTTGCGGCGGGGGGTGGTACGCAGGCAGAACAGACCGCCGCTATAATGATCAATTTTGAAAGAGATCTGATTCAGAATCCAACGGATATTGTTTTAGTAGTAGGTGATGTTACATCCACAATGGCCTGCGCCATTGTGGCGAAAAAACTTTGCATCGATGTTTGCCATGTGGAAGCCGGAATCCGCTCCGGCGATATTTCGATGCCCGAGGAAATCAATAGAATGGTTACTGATTCCATTTGTGATCTTTTCTTTACAACCAGTGAACATGCCAACCGCAATTTGCTAAGGCTGGGGGTGAATCCGGCCCGGATTCATTTCGTTGGAAATACGATGATCGATACCTTAATTCAGCACCAGCCTGCGCTAACAAAACCCGATCTCTGGGACACTTTTCAAATGCAGGAGCGCGGCTATTTTCTGTTAACCCTTCACAGGCCTTCAAACGTTGATGATCCCAAAAGCCTGAAGCGTTGGCTCGATATAATCCTGGAAAATACCGAAGATTATCCGATTATATTTCCGGTCCATCCCCGCACAAGAAAGATCCTTAACAGCTTTGAATATTCTAACCTTCGGCTTGTTCAGCTTGAGCCCCTCGGCTATCGCGAGTTCGTGTATCTCATTAAACATGCGCGTGGCATTATCACCGATTCCGGCGGCATTACCGAAGAGGCCACGGTATTAAAAGTTCCCTGTATGACATTACGTACAAGTACGGAAAGGCCCGAAACCGTGGAAATTGGCTCCAACATCCTTATTGGAAACGATGTTAACAAGCTTCGGTTTTATTTGAAAACCGCCATGGATGATAACTGGAAACAATCCTCCATCCCGCCGCTTTGGGACGGAAATGCCGCTTCCCGGATTGTAAATTCCCTGCTTAGTCATTATTCACGAAGGTTTGAATCTTCATTCGAAGCCCGGATGTTTGAAGCCGGCTGAAATCAGGATTACATTATTGTTAGGGATCCGATGACTAAATGATCCGACATGAATTCCCGTTTTTTACGATTAATTCAGACTTCCCTTTTTTGTCTCGACCTTTTATCGATCAACCTGTCGGTAATTGTTTGTCTGCTATGGCTCAATACGGTGCCTGCCAATCTGAATCCCGAATATGGATATTTCTGGATCTGGCTGAATGCAGCCTGGCTCATCGTTACATGGGTAGGACATGTATATCATGAGAAATATATCCTGTCATTTGAGATTTTCTCCAGGCGAACCATGCATGCCTATTTTTACTGGCTGGTTTTGCTGATGTTCTATTTGTATTTCACGCATCAGTTTGTTTTGTCACGGGTATTTATAGCCACGGTTCTTATAACACAGGGCTTGCTGTTGGTAGTAGACAGGTTTATATATCTCGTATTAAGGGCTTATTTCAGGCGTTCCAATTCTTTTGGAAGAAAGGTGATGATCGTAGGTTATAACAATACCGCAAAAAAACTGGCTACCTATCTGGAGCAGGAAGGAATGAATACAGAGATCGTCGGGTTTTGTGAAGAAACAGAAAATGTAAGGGAGCTTACAAATTACCCGATCATCGATTCGGTTTCGAATGCCATGACTGCTTCGAAGGTGCTGAAGGTGGATGAAATTTATTCTACCATAGCGCCGGAACATAACCTGAATATTTACAACATTATGAAAGAGGCCGATCGGGCCTGTATTCATTTTTGGCTTATTCCGGACCTCAGCCTCTTTATAAAAAAGCAGGTGTATATAAATTATCTGAAAGATATTCCGGTGCTGGCCATACGCCAGGAACCGCTGAACGACGCGGGAAACCGGATCAGGAAAAGAGTGTTTGATATAATCTTCAGTTCACTGGTGATCATTTTTATCTTGTCATGGTTGCTGCCGATCATAAGTTTGCTGATCCTGATTGATTCGGGTTGGCCTGTATTTTTTAAACAGGCCCGGAGCGGTCGCGGTACCAGGGAGTTTATTTGTCTTAAGTTCAGAAGCATGAAAGTGAATAAGGAAGCCAATCTGAGACAGGCAACTGCCAATGATGACCGGCTTACTTCTATTGGCAGGTTTTTGCGTAAAACAAACCTGGATGAATTTCCGCAGTTCTTTAATGTACTGATGGGCGATATGAGCATCGTGGGGCCAAGGCCGCATATGATAAAACACACGCATGATTATTCAAAGCTGATAGACGATTATATGGTCAGGCAATTTCTGAAACCCGGAATTACAGGCTGGGCACAGGTGAACGGTTTCCGGGGCGAAACAAAAACCATCGATCAGATGAAAGGCAGGGTGGAGCACGATATCTGGTACATGGAAAACTGGGAATTATGGCTCGACCTACGGATCGTATTCACCACGGTTTATAATATGCTCATGGGCGACAAAAATGCTTTCTGAGATTTTCAGTAATAAATCCATAGCAGCAAATAGCAATGAACAAAACGCGGATACCTGACAGTCCTCCGGTTATCAATCCGGTGAACCCGGATTCGATCAGGCCATTATGGTCGGTAATGATTCCAACCTATAACTGTATTGCTTACCTGGAACATACACTAAATTCGGTACTATTACAGGATCGGGGAATTGAAAATATGCAGATTGAGGTAATCGATGACTGCAGTACAGACGGGGATGTGGAAACTCTGGTTCAAAGGATCGGGAAGGGAAGAGTAAAATTTTACCGGCAGTCGCAAAATGGGGGAAGCCTGCGAAACTTCGAAACCTGCCTGAACAGGTCTAAGGGAAGACTGGTGCATTTGCTTCATGGCGACGACCTGGTAAAAGATGGATTCTATAGCGAGATAGAATCTTTGTTTGATTGTCATCCTGAAATCGGGGCTGCGTTTACTGCTAATGATTATATTGATGACCGGGGTTCTGTAACCGATCCGAAAACATTGATCAGCGACCAATCTGGCATCCTCAGCGATTTCCAGTGGCGGATAGCGCAAAAAGCCATGCTGCAGGTTGTATCAATGGTTGTCAGGCGTGAAGTGTATGAAAAGCTGGGAGGTTTTTATGCGGTTCATTATGGAGAAGACTGGGAAATGTGGAACCGGATAGCTGCCAGCTACCAGGTAGCTTATTCACCAAAAACACTGGCAATTTACCGGGGCGGTGAAGGACATAATACCAGCATTACCAGCAATTCCTTTCGAACTGGTCAGAACCTTCGCGATATTCAGAAGGTTATTGAGATCGTAAAAAATTATCTGCCTGAAAAAAAGCGAGGCTATTTAAACAGACAGGCCAGGAAGAATTTTTCGATGCATTATGCTAAAGCCTCCAATAATATTTATCATCAGAACCGGCAGGCCGCATTTGTACAGGCAAGGGGCGCGCTTCAAATGGACTTGAACTTCAAAACCATATTCTGGGTTTCCCGTTTGTGCATCACCCATCTGAACCATTTATTATTCAAGGGGAAAAAATAGAAGAAGCCGGGGGAATTCCCGGCTTCTTCGTTATGCTGGCCGAAATGTAAAAGCCATGCCCTATAAATTTTATAAAGTCTGTTAGTTTGGAGAAACTGAATTCAGGTTTGCACTTCTGTCGCCAACCTTCACTTCATCAATGTAAAGAACACGTTTGCTGGCAGGTGATGAAGAAGCCCATCCGGCCCAGCCCCATTTGTAGATCCCCATTTTAAAGTATGGATAGTATTTGTCGTTAAATCCAATAGGTCCGGCATAGCTGATCAGCTTTTGTTTGTTCTTATAAACTTCCAGCACACCATCTTTTCCATAAGACCAATTAATCCGGAAAGCCCAGTCGGTCCATTTGTTTTTTTCAACCGGACCAAGATCAAATTCTTTCACGGTCCAGTTTCCACTATGAGTTACTTTGGCTGAAGAATAGATCATGGTAGCAAAGTAGCGATCATTTTTAATAGTTAATGCCAGTGGGGGGCTGATCCATTGTTCGCCCAGTTCCAGATCGGGATAAGCATGCCATTGGGCAATGATCTCCGGAATTGGATCCTTGATAAAATCGGAAGGAAGAAATACACTCATTCCAAACCAGCCTTCAGATTGCTTTTGTACACCCAGTTTCACTTCTGCGCGTTTAGCTCCTTTATAACGAATCACATCGTCTTTAGTGAATTCGAAACGGGCAGAAGAATTTCCTTTTCTTGAAACGGTATTGCTGATAGTAACAGCATCCTGACGGGAAATTTCTTTACTCCAGTTGTTCAGATCGCCGCTGCTTTCAAATGGAGAATAAAGAATCAGGTTGGTATTAACCGGAGCAGTTGGCTCGGGTGTTTTTGTATCCTGAACCGGCGCTTTTGCATCTTCAGTTACGGTTTCCGGTTGAGGCGCGGGAGCTGCTTCCTTTTTATCTATCACCTTAAACTTAATGGTAACAGATGTGCCCCTGGTTCCTTTACCCCCGGATAATGAGTAGGCCGTAGCGGTTAATGTATAGCTGCCTAATTTGGGTGTCCATGGGTAATAATTTGTACCCGAATTTCCAAAAAGTGCAAAAGGAGCAGTCGCTTCAATGGCTTTTTTGGTTTCCGTGCCACTTAAATTCCAGACAAGACTTCCACCTTTAACGGTGGTAATATTGGCGCGGACATTTATTTTTTTGGATGATAAATTGGCCAGGTTAATTGTGGCGCCATTTTCTATAACACTGATGTCTTTATCACTATCAGCGTTAATTAAAGTAAATGTGTTCGCTTTGGTGGTTGAAATGGAAGAGGCGATCTCATCTTCACTTGCAATCATTTCTACAGGGGGCTCGTTTGAAAAAGTCTCTTCTAATTCGGCCTTCTGACAGGCATTAAGACTCAGCAATATAATTGCTAAACAGAGCATAGGATTAAACTTAGTCATTTTTTGTTTGGATTTTGTTTTTGCAGTTAATAAATATTTATAATGGTTTAATATATCTGAAATCTGTTCGCGACGCGACCTCATTAGCCAATAACGGGCCACAATTCAACATTGTTATTTGTAAAATGTGGAGGATAGTAGTTACAGGCTAAAAACAGGTAAGTGTTATCTATTATCTCGGAGAGGCACTTATACTAATCTGATACTTTACATCCCCCGAATTACATATAAGCCTGTAGTGGCCGTCTGTACTGGGTTTCAGCTTTTCTTAAACGGTACTTGTAATTCCTGTTTAAAACGATTGAAGGAGTTTTGGGCTCCCGTATATTATAAACTCTTTATATGAAAAAAATTTTCAAACAATTTTTGAACGCCCGCGGTTATGAACTGATTAATGCCCGCAAACAGGCCAGTCGAAGGGTTGGAAGTATGGAAAACCTCTTAGTCGACATAAAAAACCGGGGCTTTGAATGCAGAACAATTTTGGATGTGGGGGCTAATACCGGATCCTGGAGCAGGCTTGCAAAGAAAGTTTTTCCTGGTTCGGAGATCTGGCTGATCGAACCGCAGGAGGAA
Organism: Bacteroidota bacterium; assembly: GCA_023427575.1. Classification (GTDB taxonomy): domain Bacteria; phylum Bacteroidota; class Bacteroidia; order Chitinophagales; family Chitinophagaceae; genus Flavitalea. The sequence continues at coordinate 9,998 of JAEZAY010000199.1, forward strand.
ATGAAGGCGAAGCTGGAAAATTTTTGTACGGAATTTCCGGGATCCCGGTTTATTATGGCCGGGGCCGGAGCCGAAAAGGATGCACTTGTTTTTACCGTATGGGACGATCTGGCCGGTTCTTCGTTTCTTCCGAAAACTGATTTGAGTTTAATTAAAAGCAAAAAACAAAGAGAAGTACCTGTTATTCCCATCAATGATTTAATTCGTTCCGGCGAGCTCCCCATGCCCGATCTTATTAAAATGGACATTCAGGGTTTTGAACTGCAGGCATTGAAAGGCGCCTCGGATAGTTTTGGAAATACTGAGGTATATATAATAGAAGTATCCATGTTCTCTTTTGATGAAGGCATGCCCACATTTTCAGATCTCGTGCTGTTTATGCTCGAGCGGGATTATGTTGCTTATGATTTTCCGGGTTTTCTCCGGCGGCCCCTCGATGGTGCCCTTGGCCAGTGTGATATCTGCTTCGTAAAGAAAAACGGGTATTTGAGAAAGTCATCAAAATGGTCGTAAATGGTTCACTGTAAAAAAGCAGGATTCAAAGATATATGATCATTTGTTGTCCGGGTAAGATGTATTCCCACGGGCCTCGGAAGAAATCCGTTAAGAAAATTGAAACGACGGCAGTGATAATGTGCG
>JAEZAY010000217.1 GCA_023427575.1 Bacteroidota bacterium
TCCTTAATCTGGTAATAAAGAAATCAAATCACTGCTTATCTTCTTTCAGTACCACAAATTCTTGCTCCAGTGTTAACGATTGATGATATAGCATCTCAATAAACTTCTTTCCCCACCGCGCATAATAAGGCATAAAATTGTCAACCCTTTCCTGCAGATTATTGTTCGGAAATAAAGCAGATTTCAATTTACTAATTTGCCTGTTTTCGGCTTCAAACTTTCTTTTTTCGGCGCGGATCAGTTTTTTCTCCAGTTCACAAATTTTTTTGACCGCTTTCGTCTGTAATGCCGATATATGCTGCACCAGGGTTTCATCCACCGTTCCGGCCACTGATTTCAAATTTTCATACCATAACGACGCGGTTTCAATTTCAGTTTCGAGCGATAGTTGCCGAACCGATTCGCGATTTACAAATTGTTTCAGGATCTCATCTTCTTTTTCAAACAAATCCAAATCATCAAGCCGAAGTTTCAGCATCAACTCTTTCCATTTCTGTTCAATGATCAAAAATGAATTTCGTAAAATTATGACCGGATATGGAACCTGGTAATGATCAAAAAGTTCTTTTAATTCAAACCAATAAGCCATTTCGCCGCCACCGCCTATAAATGCTATATTGGGCAGAATTTTTTCCTGAAACAAACCCCGTAAAATTACATTCGGACTAAACCTACCTGGAAATTCATCCAGTTCTTTCAGCAGTTCTTCTTTGGAAAATTCAATTTCATGACCCAGCACCTTCCATTTATCCTCGGTTTGTGTAAGGCGTTCGCGGATATTATCTTTCAGATAAAACAGGTTAATTTCCCGGGGGTTGGCCTGAACCTTATAGTGTTTGCCCAGGTTTTCAATGGTTTTACCAACGATGGATGAAGGTAGCTGCTTTAAAAGATCATCTTTAAAAATTTCAAGCATCACTCTTTTCAGATTGCCGTTGTCGGGTATCAGAACAATTAGTCCATAAGATGCAAATAATGAATGAATCAGTTTAAAGGTTGCAGTCTGAATATCATCTCCGGAAGCAAAACTTTGTTTAAGCAGTTCAACCAGTTCCTTTCCTTTAGGCAATACGCCCAGTTCGCCTTCAATCCGGTGAATGATGGCGTCGAGCCCTTTTACATTCATTCTTCCCACGGCACCCTGCTGGTTCGTATTCCAGACAATCTTTTCATTTCCCAAATAAATCTTGCCCAGTTCATCCAGATCAGCATCTTCACTGCCCATGAAGAAAACCGGAACAAAATGTTTGTCAGGATACATGGACTTTAAACTATCGGAAAGCCTGATCGTATGAAGTATCTTATAGATGAAGTACAGGGTTCCGGTAAATATGGCGGGTTGATGTGCTGTACAAACCGTAAAGGTATTTTTCAGCAATAACTTTTCAATATTATCGTCAACAGCTTCTGAGGCCGTTACCAATTTGTACTGCGTTTTCAGTTCAGCTACCAGTAAGTTTCTGTCGGGCGGGGCCGCCTCGCGGGCTGTAATGGCATCCGTAATCCCTTTCCCGGAAACAGGATGTTTAAAAAAGGGGCTCAGCTCCTCCTTTTCATTCAGGTAATCAATAACAATTTTAGAAAAATAGCCGGTTTCAGCGTATGATAAACGAGTAGAGTTTACATCCATAAAGAAAAGAAGTAAAAGTACAGTACAGGACTTCTTCTTACTGTGATTTTAACAATTGCTTTTACTTCGTTAGTTCATAAGCGACTACCGAATTCTTCCAGAAAGTTGGTACATATACAATCCGGTTTCTAGCATCATAGCCAATATCGGCGGCATTGATTTTTTGTTCACGGGTATCCAGAAGGGTTTCTTTGGTTCCATCGCCTTTTACATAATAAACCATCCCTTCCCAGCAGGAAACAAGAAAATCCCGGCCTTTTACATGTTCCACGCCATCAGTACCTCCTACCATTCCATCGGCCATTTTAGTAAGGGATTTATTTTTTTCCACTTTATACATTCCGCCATTGTCCAGAACATACAATTGTTTATCATGATAAAGCAGCCCGTTAGGTCCTTGCAGATTGTCGAGCCATACTGTGGGGTTTCCGTTTTCTATGCGGTGAACTTTTTTGGTTCTGGAGTCCGATACATAAACAATCCCGTTATTATCAACGGTGACATCATTCAGAAATTGAGAACCTTCCACAGGAACCCGCTGCGTAACCTTTCCGGAAGCAATATCAATGGCCACCAGTTCAGTAAGATCGGCCACCCACAAGGTATTATTATGAACCCCCATGCCCTTCGGCGCATTCAGTCCGGATACCCAGTCAACTTCGATGATCTTACCATCTAGACCAATTTTTCCTATAGAACCGTTTCCATCTTTTTGTCCGGGCTGACCATCAATATTGGCGACATAAAGAACATTGTTTTTGGAATCAAAGAATACAGATTCAGGCACTTTCAGGGTGGAATCCGTTTCCCATTTCTTCACCAGTTTTACCTGTGCAGACAAGCCACTGCCAAGAAATAAAGCGAGGATGCCGATCGATAAGGGAAGATATTTGATTTTCATACCAGGAAAATTTAGTTGTAAGGAGATTGAAATTAAGGAAAAGTCCGGACTTGTTTCCGGGAATCAGGTGCAGCGTTCACCGCATTAAATGCCTCAGACGATTAACATTGGGCTGTGTTTAACCCTGTTTTAGCAATATTCAAAAAAAAAGGAAGGCCGGAGCCTTCCACATTGGTAAACAAAAAAGAATTTTTAATTTTTGATCCCTGTCATTGTACGGATCAGTTCAATTTCCCGGTGGTCATAGGGCGTTCCGTCTTTCCGGAATATGTCGTGAAACCAGATCACTGGCTCCTCCGTTCCTTCCTGCGAACCCCAGGGGAATATGGTATTTGTTTTACCCGCAACAAGACCCCAGTTGATTGCCCCGATATTGTGTTTTTTAAAAATCGGCAAATGGGTTTCAAAAAAGCTTTCAGAGGTTCGGGCCATGTATTCGGTACAGATGATTGGGCGGTTAATTGTTTTCAGGCTGCTGATCTCCGCTTCCAGATTGGCGGCATCGCGATAATTATGGAAGGTGATGATATCTGAATTTGCCCTTTTAAATTCGTTTAAGGCCATCAATTCCCCGTTCCAGGAAGCAGCCGATAATGGCTGAAGAGGCCGCGCCGCCCAGGCCCATTGAAACACAGCCTGCAGCAATTCCATCGACTGTTCGCCCAGGCCTTCGTTTCCCGGTTCGTTGTAAAGGTCCCAGAAAACAATCCTTTCATCATGGCTGAAATGAGTAAGAATATCAATTGTATAACGTTCAAGGATATCCCAGCCCACCTTGTTCAGGATCCGGTGCCGGCCCGGGGCTGCCACCCATCCGGAATTATGAACCCCCGGCCTTGGATCCGGCTGCTTGCCGGTTTTAGCCTCATGGTTCCAGCAATCGTCGAACAATACAAGGATCGCCCGGATGTTGAATTCAGCACTGACGGAAAGAAACTGATCGATGCGTTTCTTAAACCCATCGGCATCTTCTTCCCATAATAAATTATGAAGATAGACCCGCACCACATTAAAACCGAGGGAACGGGCCAGCCCCAGTTCATGACGAATGGTAGGGAGATCAAATGTATCTTCCTGCCACATTTCAAGTTGGTTGATGGCGGAACTGGGTGCAAAATTGCAGCCTACCAGCCAGGGTTGTGTGGTATACCATTGGTTCGCCTGCTCAACCGACCATTTGGTAGAATACATTGTATTCGGATTTGTAGCAACTGATGAGGATAACATAGTTCAGGATTTAATATATGGTTTGGATTAATTGCTATTTTGACCAGAGTAAGGCCGGAATGTTTGAAGCCGGAATTTGTTTTTACATTGTTTTGGCAATCGGCCGGCATCCAACTTCCGGTGAAGGAATCGGCAATCCGTACACGCAGATCAACCGGTTTTAACCGCCAAAAATTAGTCGTTTATTTTACTATACCGGTAACGTTCTGCTGATGGATCCTGATATCTGCGAAACCAGTTTTTATACAATTATTTTACTAAATAAGTATTTGTATTTAACGGGATCTGAGCCATTCGAATTATAGCCGGGCGATGGAATTGATCTGATTGAAAAGCGAGATTATTCAAGATAGGAAATCTGCCTGCCCGATAAATAATGGATTTATCCACGCATGTGCATAACCCCCGGGGTTGACTGCTGCGTTCAAATGGCAATAAAGTAAAAACCGGATCTGTAGTTGAATCAAGACCCGGTTTTTGTTTTGAAAAGCAAATGATTTTTAATCGGAGAAGGTCGTTGTGCTTGTCGACCATCCATTGTCTACCC
>JAEZAY010000034.1 GCA_023427575.1 Bacteroidota bacterium
TCAAACCACAATGGATTTTCATTATTCCAGCTTCCATTGTAATTGATATAAAGTTCTTCACCGGCTTTCACCGACCGTACGGTGCGGATGGTAATGATCCGCTTATCATATTCCATTTCATATTCACAATTGGAAGCGTAATTGTGGTTATAGAGCGATACATAGCCAAGGGCAAGGCATGCCTGGCGGCGGGTATCACCCCATTCAAAAATATAATCGTGAAGCAGGGTCTGATCGATGATCTTCCGGTCTTTCGGGCTCATAACAATAACCGGAGAAACTTCAATAATGGTTCGGGCCCGAATGTTTTCCCTGGTAAAGATTCCACGTCCCATTCCATCCGAATTGCCCACATATAAATAAGGTTTGATCATAATGCTGAATTTATTTTAGCCGGAAACCATAGCCTTTCATGAACCCTTTAGCTATGAAAACCATACCAGCGCCGGCGAAATTAACTCAATGGCAGGAGACTTGCAGCTAAATGCTAAATTTGAGAATGGCAGAAACAGAACTCGAAACAATCCGGGAACAGTTTATGGAAATTCTTCAGCGCGATGAGCTGCTGGAAATTCGCGAATTCCTGAATGAACAGATGATCAGTGATGTAGCGGAACTGATTTATGAGTTTCCGGAATATGAAGGAAAGATTATCAGTAACATGAGCATTCACCGTGCTGCCAGTGTATTTAAGATTCTTGATCTCTCCAATCAGAAAAGCATTATCCAGGAGCTTCCTCCCTTTAAAACCGCTGAACTCTTAAATGAGTTGCCCGCCGATGACCGGACTTCTTTTCTGGAAGAGCTGCCCAGTGAAGTGGTAAAGGAACTGATCCGTTTACTCGACCCCGAAGAAAGAAAGATCACCCTGTCATTGCTCGGCTACCCGGAAGGCAGCGTTGGCCGGTTGATGACGCCCGACTACATATCGGTGCAGGTTGACTGGACCATTGATGAGATCCTGGAACATATCCGTGAAGTGGGAAAGGAAAGTGAAACGATCGATGTGGTTTATGTAGTGAACGATAAAGGGGAGTTTGTGGATGACGTGCGGATCCGGGAAATCATTCTTTCCAGTCCCGACCGGATCATTGGCGATATTATAGACCACCGCTTTATCACTTTAAAGGTCACCGATGACCAGGAAGTGGCTAACCAGATCTTCCGGATGAACAATCGGGTAGCCCTTCCCGTGGTAGATGATAAAAACCTGCTGCTGGGTATTGTTACCATTGACGATGTGCTTTGGGTAACCAATGAAGAATTCAGCGAAGACATGCAGAAGATGGGAGGAACGGAAGCGTTGGACGAGCCCTACCTGGAAATGCCGATCATGAAGCTGTTTAAGAAAAGGGTGGTCTGGCTCATCGTTCTATTTCTGGGTGAAATGCTGACGGCTACCGCAATGGGGTATTTTGAAGATGAAATTGCCAAAGCAGTAGTGCTGGCGCTTTATGTTCCGCTGATCATTTCCAGCGGCGGAAACAGCGGATCCCAGGCCTCCACCCTGATCATCCAGGCCATGGCGGTAGGAGAAATCGAGCTCAGCGACTGGTGGCGGGTGCTGGGCCGCGCACTGATTTCCGGGGTTCTGCTGGGCTCTGTTCTGGGTTTGATTGGTTTTATGCGGATCATTTTATGGAACTCGGTGTTTCATACGTATGGCGACCATACCCTTCTGATCGGCTTCACCGTAGGCTTCTCCCTGGTTGGCGTGGTTCTCTGGGGAACGATTGCAGGCTCCATGCTCCCCATCGTTCTTAATAAGCTGGGCGCCGATCCGGCTACTTCTTCCGCTCCCTTCGTGGCGACACTGGTCGATGTAACGGGTTTGGTTATCTACTTCTCCACCGCTTATTTTTTTATGAAAAATATTCTTCTGTAACACCTTCAAATAAACTAAGGATAAATCCGTTAGAAGCTTTCTAAAAATCTCAGGAACCATGCTGACAGCGGACTTCCTTGGATAATGGAAGAATTTTATCCATTTTCGCAGCGGTTTACCGCAAAATCACAAAATCAAAACCATTAATACTTATGTGTGGAATTGTTGCATATATCGGCCACAGAGAGGCTTATCCTGTGATCCTTAAAGGGTTAAAAAGACTTGAATACCGTGGCTACGACAGTTCCGGGGTGGCCCTGCTGAACAGCGGTTTGAAAGTGTATAAGAAAAAAGGGAAAGTGGCCCAGCTTGAAGATTCGCTGGTGGGAAAAGATGTTCATGCAAATATCGGGATCGGCCATACCCGTTGGGCAACCCATGGCGAACCCAGCGATCGCAATGCACATCCGCATATCTCTAAAAACGGCAAAATCGCGATGATCCACAACGGGATCATCGAGAATTATGGTCCTATTAAACAGGAACTGATCAATAAAGGTTATGTTTTCAACAGCGATACCGATACGGAAGTGCTGCTGAAATTTATTGAAGATATTCATGAAAACAACAAGAACACGCTTGAAGAAGCGGTTCGGATTGCCCTAAAGCGTGTGGTAGGCGCCTATGTGATTGTACTCATCGATCAGGACAATCCCGACACGCTGATTGCCGCCCGTAAAGGGAGTCCGCTGGTGATCGGGATCGGGAAAAATGAACATTTTCTTGCTTCCGACGCTTCTCCTATTATCGAGTACACCAAGGAAGTGGTGTATGTGAACGATTATGAGCTGGCAATCATTCGACCCGATGAACTGATCCTCAAAAATCTGGGGAATGAAAAAGTAACGCCCTTTATTCAAAAGCTTGATCTGGAACTGGCGGCTATAGAAAAAGGCGGCTATGACCATTTCATGCTGAAGGAAATTTTTGAACAGCCAGCCACTATTTTTGATTGCCTGCGGGGCAGGCTGGATGCGGAAGCCGGCACAATTACCATGGCCGGGATCCAGAATCATATTGAGCAGATAAAAAATGCAAGCCGGATTATTATTGTTGCATGCGGAACCAGCTGGCATGCCGCCCTGCTTGCAGAATATATTATTGAAGAAGTTTGCAGGATCCCCGTTGAAGTGGAGTATGCTTCAGAATTCAGGTATCGCAATCCGGTGATCCATAAAGGCGATGTGATCATAGCCGTTTCACAAAGCGGCGAAACCGCCGACACTCTGGTGGCTATTGAAAGGGCGAAAGAACAGGGCGCCTTTATTTTTGGCGTAGTGAATGCGGTGGGATCATCCATCGCCCGCTTATCTCACGCCGGCGCCTATACGCATGCAGGGCCTGAAATCGGGGTGGCCAGTACCAAGGCCTTTACCGGTCAGTTGGCCGTTCTTACCATGATCGCCCTAAAGATCGCCAAAGAAAAAGGTTCCATTGATGCCACGCGCTATATTCACCTGCTGAAAGAATTGCAGGAATTGCCTGAAAAGATCAAACTGAGCCTGGAAACAAATGAGCGGGTTCGCGAGATTGCCCATAAATACAAAGATGCCAGTGATGCTCTTTACCTCGGCCGTGGTTACAACTTCCCGGTAGCGCTGGAAGGAGCTTTAAAATTAAAAGAGATCAGTTATATTCATGCCGAAGGATATCCTGCCGCTGAAATGAAACATGGTCCGATTGCACTGGTGGACGAAACCCTGCCTGTTGTATTTATCGCGACAAAAGACTCATATCACGAAAAGATCATCAGCAATATTCAGGAAATTAAAGCGCGTAAGGGAAAGGTTATTGCCGTTATCACCCAGGGCGATGATATGATCGCGCAGATGGCCGATGACTATATAGAAATTCCCGAAGCCGATGAACTGGTGGCGCCATTGCTCAGCACCATTCCCATGCAATTGCTGGCCTATCATATAGGTGTAGCGAAAGGGCTGGATGTAGACAAACCCCGAAACCTGGCAAAATCCGTTACAGTTGAATAAGCGGCATTAAAAACTTCCTGACCGGTTCAGCCGGAAAGAATTATATTATAGCAAGATATCATCCGGCGGCATTCCTATTGCCGGATCTGCCGGATGTATGAACAACCATCCGGGCACGGATTCTATCCGTTAAATAAATTCTTATGAATCAAATCAAAAAAAATCCGGTTAATACCCT
>JAEZAY010000355.1 GCA_023427575.1 Bacteroidota bacterium
TGGGTTATATTGATTCGCTGTGACTTGTTTTTATTTAGCCGGAAGTTTCAATTTTTAGGATTTATTCCGCAGCCCGATTTTTTTGCTCCACTTTTTTTCTAAAAAAAAGTGGAAGGGTCATTTACAATGACTGCTCGTAACCTACTGTTGATACAGGTTTTAGGTAAATTGAAAATTATTAACCGGACACCAATGATTATCACATTTGCAAATTATCACATTATCACATTGGAATCTGTCCAAATGCTTTTTAACTCATACGCATTTAATGATAATATTCTCGAGGTTCCGCCGATCGCTTTAATTGAATAACTCCTTTTATCCCCTTCTATATTTAAATTGACAGGCATAAAAAGAAGTCCTTTATTCGCAAAGATTTCGAGTCCGGTCCGGTCGGCAAAAATCAACAGATCCAGTCTGCCGTTCCGCATGGGCGCTAATGCCTTTACGCCGTTTACAGTTAACTCTTCTGCCTTTACATCATAGGTAAGCGGAACTCCTCTGATCTCCAGCACGATCTCTTTTGCATTTCCGGGTTCAATTATCATACTGATCTCAGCCAGCTCGGAATTAAAATTCTGCAAAGGATTTTTGCTGTTATCACGGATCCGGGTGTTTGCTGTTTGAAAAGATTTCGAACGAAGGATTTCCAGTTCTTTAACCGGCCACCGGCTAAGGCGAATTCCTTCCGGGGTATTAACCAGTTTCAATTCCATTGGTATGCTCATCGACTGGTTAAAACTCATTCCATCTTTCCCGGTATGCGTACGCCACCAACCCATTTCTATACGCCGGCCTTTGGGTTCATTGCTGAAAGTCTGGGCTGCATAAAAATCCCGGCCCCGCTGTCCGTTTAATCTTTCTGCTTCGGGCTTAAATTCAATTCCATCAAAGCTCCCGATCGCATATTCGGAATTGGCTCCGGTTAGCACCCAGCGGGTTTCGTTGCTGCCTTCCACCGGAAGCTCAAAGAATTCGGGGCACTCATACATATACCGGTCATCGCCTCTGCCGCCCTCGTATACGCTGATTTTCGTCCAGTTCAGCAGGTCGGGAGAGCTCAGGAATTGCATGCTGTGGATTCCATTATCGAGTTCAACATACAGAACCATGATCCATTTTTTTGAAGGCTCGTACCAGATAACCTTCGGATCCCGATTGTCTTTATTGATCCTTGGCACAACAGCCGGGTCAACCAGCGTAAATTGTCTGCCATCTTTCGACCAGGCAACACATTGCGACCAGGCCTTTGCGCCGGTATAAAAAAGAACCATCGCCGGATCTTCCTTTGAACCCAGCCCACTGGTATTGTTTTCATCTACCAGTCCGCCGCCGCTGAACACAGGGCCATATTTGCCTGGATGAATGGCATCATCCAGCTCTTTCCAATGCACAAGATCTTTGCTAACTGCATGACCCCAGGTCATATTCCCCCAGTTAACGCCATAGGGATTGTGCTGGTAGAACAAATGATATTCGCCTTTATAATAAACCATTCCGTTTGGATCGTTTGTCCATCCGCGTTTGGGTGAAAAATGAAGCTGGCCCCGAAGCTTCTCGCTATAGTTGTTTTTGTTTGAGTCCAGATCCGATTGCTTCAGAGGACTGAATGCTTTTGAATCAACCGGCAACTGCGAAACTCTTAATTCAACCGAATCGCCTATCCATTGATCGATCTGCAGGTAAGCATACCAGTCAGGATCGGAATCAGCCAGTTCAATGTTGAAATACCGTTCATTGATTCCCCGAACCCATAATTCTACATTCCGCTGGGGCGCATTGTTTTTAACCGGTAAAACAAGGTATTTCTTTTCGGGACTAAAGTAAATATTGAGATCGCGGAGGGCCGGTTTTTGATTTTCCTGGGCTTTGATAAAAGAGCCTGGAAAAAAACCAACGAATAACATTAAGAGTAAACAAAAACTCTTCATAAGCTGGCTGAATTTGATCCGGATTGAAAGGTAAGGTTTATGCCGCGATAAAGAAATGTTTGATAAACCTAAATACAGCAGGGTTCATCACTGCCGTTCGTTTCAATTTTCTTAACGGATTTCTTCCGAGGCCCAGAGAAATACATTTTACCCGGACACCAAAGAAGGAATGAAGGAAAGATATTTACAGCCAGCCTTTTTTGTGAGCAAGGCTAATCACCTGCGCCCTGGAATTGACGTGCAGCTTATCGTAAATATTGGAGATGTGTTTTCTTACTGTTAGTACACTTAGGTTCAGAGCGGAAGCGATTCGCTTTGCATCCCAGCCGCTTACCATCATTTGTAATACTTCCTGCTCCCTTTCCGTAATTTCCTGCGGAATTGGAGTTGCAGGCGCCGCATTTGAAGGCATTGGTGATTTACTTAAAAGATTCATGGCTTTTCTTGCAATAGCAGGACTCATAGGCACTCCGCCATATTCCAGAACATTGATGATGGCTTCTTTCAAAACGGCCGAAGGTTCATGTTTCAACAGGTAACCGGAAGCGCCTGCGCGAATGGCTTCAAAGATCTTGTCCTCATCATCAAACATTGTTAGTACAATAAAATGGATTTGCGGATACAGTGATTTGGCAATGCTGATGGTTTGAATTCCGTCCATCAAAGGCATTTCCAGATCAACGAAAATTACCTGGGGAAACATATGATTGGGCAAAGACTTTAGCTGTTCAAGGCATTGATGGCCATTGGCTGCATCAAAAACAAGCGACATTTCTCCAAACAATTCTGTTTTCAGGAGAAAGCTGTTCCTGCTGATCCGGTTATCTTCTACCAGGGCTACTTTGCATTTCATATCACTCTAAGATCTGTATTTGAATGGACAGAGAAATACTCAATTTGTGGTAGGCTTTTGTTTTGGCAGGTTTTTCAATGATTTCAACCGATTCTTTCTATCTCCAAAAATTCTGAAAATGAACCCCGGCTTTCCCGATCAGGTTTGCACCTGTTTTCGGATGACAGGACTGTAACCCCGGTTTGTTTTGAGATTCAATAGCCAACTCATTTTAGCAACCGCATGGATTTTCAGCCATTAAAATTTAATTTAGGGAAAATCTGTAAGATCACCGAATTCCTTCTCCGGCTTTTATCCGTATTCCTGTAAACAAGCCAATGAAATCAAAATCCGTTTCCAATGATTTGCACATTCATTCATTGACGGCTGCTCTTTTTAAAATGGAGTTCGACCGCTCTTATCAGTGGATCAAA
>JAEZAY010000381.1 GCA_023427575.1 Bacteroidota bacterium
GGGCGGAGAAACCGCTGATGTGGGTGATCTGGTCCGCACCATAGCTGTAAATGGTACAATGACGGCCCGTTGGCCCAAAAGCCGGCTGGTGAAGAACCATAAAATTGAAGCGGGAAATCTCATAGTAGGCTTCGCGAGTTTTGGTCAGGCGAAATACGAAGATTTTAGTAACAGTGGCATTGGCAGCAACGGTCTTACCAGCGCCCGGCACGATATGCTTCGTAAGACCTATGCTGAAAAATACCCCGAATCCTTCGAAGGGACCCTTGACCCGGCCGTAGTGTATCTCGGAAATTACGATTTACAGGATCTCACCCCCGGGCAGTCGAAAGTGGGGGAATTGCTGTTATCGCCTACCAGGACCTATGCGCCACTATTAAAAAGAATCCTCGATCAGGAATTCGATGAAATTTCAGGCATAATTCATTGCAGCGGAGGGGGACAGACAAAATGCCTGAAATATCTGCCCGCCGAATTGAAGGTGATCAAGGACAATTTATTCGAAGCTCCCGAAATTTTCAGCCTCATTCAGAAAGCATCCGGTGCCGATTTAAAGGAAATGTATCAGGTTTTCAACATGGGCCACCGCCTGGAAATATTTACCTCAGAGCAGGCGGCAGCAAGAATGATCTCCATTGCGGCAGAGCTGGATATCGAGGCCCGGATCATTGGCCGGGTGGAAAAATCCGGCAAAAAGCAGCTGGAACTCACTGTTTCAGGGGAAACTATTCATTATTAAGTCCGGTTTTTTAGGGCGAGACCCGACCGTTTCAGACCGTTCGCATCCTTAACGGGCAATAAATTATTGGAAATATTTTAATCAGAACTTAATTTATACGCATAGCTCCTGATCCGTTTGCCGGAACCATTGCAGATACTGTGAATGGCAGGCCGGATTCGTCTTTTTGCCTGCTTTTTTCGTATATAAAAGGGACATGAATTTACACTTAGATGAAGCAGTTTTGAACCGGGGGGCTATGAAGTTTAAACATCCGTTATTACCTTTGCAAACGGTTCCTCTGAATGTATGCCAACATTAACTACTCTTTTGCATCTTCATCTGAACGTAAATTGTCTTTTATCCGTTGAATCCCTGTAAACACGTGAAAGGATTCGTTAATATTTATATTAAAATATGAGACAGCTCAAAATTGCTACCCAGATTACAAATCGCGATTCCCAGGCAGTTGAAAAATATCTGCAGGAAATTTCGAAAATTTCGATGATTACTCCTGAAGAAGAAACTGTGCTGGCGCAGCGAATTAAGATGGGCGATCAAAGGGCATTAGACAAACTCGTGCAGGCCAACTTGCGTTTTGTGGTATCTGTCGCTAAGCAGTACCAGCACCAGGGCCTTTCTCTTAGTGATCTGATCAACGAGGGTAACCTCGGTTTGATAAAAGCTGCCCAGCGTTTCGATGAAACAAAAGGGTTTAAATTCATCTCATACGCCGTTTGGTGGATTCGCCAGTCCATCCTGCAGGCGTTGGCAGAGCAGGGTAGATTAGTCCGCCTGCCTCAAAATAAAATTGGCACCTACAACAAAGCAAACAAGGCGTACATGGCTTTCGAACAGGAACACGAAAGGGAGCCCAGTACCGAAGAACTGGCAGAATTGCTGGAAATGAGTGAGACAGAGATCAACAACATCTTTCAGAGTAATACCCGTCACACCTCGCTGGATGCACCTGTGCATGAGGCAGAAGACGTTGCCATGGGCGATCTGCTGGAAGGTGGTGATGATACCGACGATGATGTGATGAAAGATTCGCTTCGGAACGAGATTCGCCGGGTTCTGAAATCATTAAGTCCCCGCGAAGCTGAAATTGTAAACGCTTATTTTGGCCTGGATGGCGAAAATGGTGTAACGATCGAGCAAATCGGCCAGAAGTATGATCTTACAAAGGAAAGGATCCGTCAAATCAAAGAAAGAGCGATCAAACGCCTGCAGAAAGCCCGTTACAGCAACGCGCTGAAAGCATATTTAGGATAGTATTAGTATGCGATGTTTTATCCCTTTTCCGGACTCCGGGAAAGGGATTTTTTTTGATGCTCACCCCCGCCCATGCAGGATGATATCCCCAATTGTTAAAAACCCACCCGGCTTATTGTGAGAGTACAGTCGGCAGTTCTTCTTATTTTTGCCAAATTTCAATCGATAAAATGGATAATACACCGTCAGAAAAAGTTCATTGTCTTATTATAGGATCGGGACCCGCAGGTTATACTGCAGCAATATATGCCGCAAGGGCGAATCTGAAACCCGTGCTTTACCAGGGCATTCAGCCTGGTGGTCAGCTAACTATAACCACCGAGGTGGAAAACTATCCCGGATATCCGGATGGGGTTCAGGGCCCGGAAATGATGATCCATTTTGAAAAGCAGGCGGCGCGCATGGGCGCGGATATCCGCTATGGATTGGCAACGAAAGTGGATTTTACCAGTTCGCCATTCAAGGTTTGGATTGATGAAGAAAAGCTGATAGAAGCCGATGCTGTAATCGTTGCCACCGGAGCTTCTGCCAAATGGCTGGGGCTGGAAAGCGAACAGCGGCTGAATGGGTTTGGGGTAAGCGCCTGTGCTGTTTGTGACGGATTCTTCTTTCGCAATAAAGAAGTAGCAATTGTGGGTGCCGGCGATACGGCTGCAGAAGAGGCTCTGTATCTGTCGAAGCTGACTACCACGGTTCATATGTTTGTACGTAGAGACGCGATGCGAGCCTCGAGGATCATGCAGGAAAGAGTACAACGCACACCTAATATTAAAATTTACTGGAATACGGAAACCGATGAAATAATGGGCGAATCGAAAGTGGAAGCCGTTCGGATCCGAAATACAAAAACCAACGAAAAAACGGTTGTTCCGGTAAGCGGGCTATTTGTCGCAATCGGGCACCAACCCAATTCCGAGATTTTTAAAGGCTGGCTTGAAATGGATGAAGCGGGCTATATCAAAACCGTTCCGGGAACTTCAAAAACAAATCTCGACGGAATTTTCGCCTGCGGCGATGTTCAGGATAAGATCTACCGCCAGGCGGTTACGGCAGCGGGCAGCGGCTGTATGGCCGCACTGGATGCGGAACGATACTTATCAATGAAAGAATTGGGAATATAAGAAAGGGAAACAGTCTGGTGTTCGGGTCGGGGGAAATATCAATCTGAAATTTTTACCATTTAATCATTCGATATTGGTTACCGTTGAACTGCATGATGTACGGATTTTTGCTTATCACGGTGTTTATGAGGAAGAGCAAAATGTAGGAAATAACTTCCAGGTATTTCTGTCTGTAACCTATAATGATGAGGATGTTTCCTTCGACTCGATAATCACTACGATCAATTACGAAGAGTTATTCCGGATCGTGCAGCACCGGATGACCATAAAAACCCCGCTGCTTGAAAAAGTTTGCGATGGAATTATCCGTCATATCAAACATCAGTACCCCTTTATTTCCGAAGTAAAACTATCGGTGTATAAGCTGCAGGCGCCCATCGAAAAGCTCGATGGAAAAGTGGGGGTAACGATGACCAGAAAATTCTGATCGGACAGGTGTTGCTTCACCTAATAGCTTTTCACCATAAATACGCAGTCTTCAATTTTTTTGATCTGCTGTACCCGATCGAGTCCGCGAAGATTAGAAACGGAAGATTTTTTCAGTTTGGAAGCGATGGAATCGGCCTCTATTTCCACCAGCGATTCAAAGATATTATTGGCTGAAATGGCGAATACTACTCCTTCAGCCTGCTCCTGACGGGTATTAATAATACCGATCACTTCGCCGTTCTTGTTAAATACCGGGCCTCCCGAATTACCGGGATTGGCCGCCACGCCGATCTGGAAGCTGATCGTATCTCCTTTAAAACCCGTTTTGGCGCTCATATAACCCTCGTTATAAACGATCTCTTCACGGGGGAAACCAAGCGTAAACAGCGGTTCGCCCAGTTCCGCACCGGTTCTTTTAATATTGTACGGCAGGGCCGACAAAGGCTTGAAGTCCTGGTCTTCTACCTGCAGAATGGCAATATCTGTAACAGCGTTAAGGTGAAGAATTTTTGCCCTGAACTCCTGGCCCTTATTATTCTGAACCACTACGGTATTGGCATTTTTAACTACATGCGCATTTGTAATCAGAATGCCCCTGGTATCGATCATAAACCCGGTACCGCCGGACTTAATCGGGATATTATTGGGCGCCTTGCGGATGGTTTCGCTTTCCACCTGCTGCTTCAGGGCATCTACCGTTCTTTTCGTATATTCTACTTTCCGGTTTAATTCAAGCACATATTGCGAATTGGCCTTTCCTGAATAGTAAGATACCATTCCGGCAACAATCAGGGTTGTGATACCGGCGATGGAAGCCGCCACTGCCATCACTCTCTTATGTTTTTTCCAAAGCGTTAAAACCAGGCCTGTTTTTTCCGGATCCCGGATAACCCGCCTGTTCGACAGTTCGCTGTGGAGATCATTTAGCGCCGCCCGGAAATTTTTCCGTTTTCCATAGCGGTTCAGCTTCTGCATTAAAATGGAATGTTCAACCACCATCTGGTCCAAATCCGGAATTTCATTCCGTCTTTCCTCAAAAGCAGCCTTTTCCCCTTCGCTCATTTCGTTCCGGAGATATCTTTCAATTTCATCAAGAATTTCTATCTGGTCCATCACACATGGGTATTATTGTATTGAGAAAAAAACAGCCTTTTCAGTCGCATCAGGCATTTGTATTTCTGGTTTTTTGCATTGTCGGAATTGGTGTATCCAAAATCGCCGGCGATATCCGACATCGATCTTTTCTGAATGTAAAAAGCTTCCAGCAAACTTTTGCAGGGTTCGCCAATGCCCATCATGGCTTTTTCCATCACGGCAAATTCCAGGTTTTTCTGTTCATGATCCTCTATTTCCTCTTCCACCTGAACCGTTTCTTCTACGACAGCCATCTCGCCTGAGAACCGTTGCATTTGCTGTAAACGCTTCAGCCATAACCGGCGGGCCACGGAGTAGAGGTAGGTTTTGATCTGGCAATGCAATTCAAAAGAACCGGAATTCGCTTTTTCATACAGTACGATCATGGCCTCCTGAAAAATATCACGGGCATCATCGGCAGTGCCGCTGTTATTGATGATCATCGACTGGATCATCTGGTAATTCCTGGAATAAATGATTTCAACCGCGGTTTTATCATCTCCGGCCAGTCCTTCCAGCAAATCCGCTTCACTTAGTTCTTTTTTCACCCGTAACCTTTTATTAATACTGAATTCATACAGAAGTAACCCATTTAAAAACAGATCCTTTTACCTTGCTGCCGTAAAAGTCGAATATATCATCTAAATAATTTTGAATGTTTTTTTAATTCGCCGGGTTACCTTTTTTTCCTCTGGGTATAAACACCAAATCATTCAATTTAACAAACACAAAACACGGCAAAATGAAAAAATTATTGTTCGTTCTGGCAATCGGAGCTTTCGTAGCATGTAATGATAACGCGGGTACTAATGAAGATGCAACTGTTGATACAACTACCACTGCACCGGTTATCACTCCAGATACAGCTGTAGCACCTCTGGATACTACAGGTGTAGCTAACCCTACTGATACTTCAGCTTCGAACTAAGAATTTCATATGGCAAGCAATCGTTAGACGCCGTCCTGTTCTCAGGATGGCTTTTTTTCAATTGATTATCAATTAATAACGCTTGAGCTATTTACTATTTAAAAAAGCGTTTCTGATTTCCAGAAACGCTTTTTTATTTTATCTCCTACACAGGATCTGCTAAGCCATTTTTGCTGCCAGATTTTCATTCAGCGCATCGAGAAATTCCTCGGTATTCAGATAATCTGATTTGCTCACCTTAGATCCGTGGATACAAACCGCTAAATCCTTGGTCATCTTTCCGCTTTCAACGGTTTCGATACAAACCTGCTCCAGGGTATTGCTGAAATGGATCAGTTCCTGGTTATTATCCAGTTTGCCGCGGAAAGCCAGCCCTCTTGTCCATGCGAAGATAGAAGCGATGGGATTGGTAGAAGTTGGTTTTCCTGCCTGATGATCGCGGAAATGCCGGGTTACGGTTCCGTGTGCGGCTTCAGCTTCCATCGTATTTCCATCGGGGGTAACCAGTACCGAGGTCATAAGACCCAGCGATCCGAACCCCTGGGCCACCGAATCACTCTGCACATCCCCATCATAGTTTTTGCAGGCCCATACAAAATTGCCGTTCCATTTTAATGCGCTGGCCACCATATCATCAATCAAACGGTGCTCATATACGATCCCGGCTTCTTCAAAAGCCTGTTTGAATTCATTTTCATAAATATCAGCGAAAATATCTTTGAACCGGCCATCATACTTTTTAAGAATGGTGTTTTTGGTAGAAAGATATAGCGGCCATTTTTTGCTTAAGGCCATATTGAAGCAGCTTCGGGCAAAACCGATAATGCTTTCATCGGTATTATACATGCTTAAAGCAACGCCATCGCCTTTAAAATTGTAGACTTCGATGGTTTGCGGTTCGCCGCCATCTTCAGGAGTGAAGGTCATGGTGAGTTTCCCTTTTCCTTTTATAACGGTGTCGGATGCACGATACTGGTCGCCGAATGCGTGGCGGCCTACGATAATGGGTGCGGTCCAGTTAGAAACCAGTCGCGGAATGTTCCTGATTACTATCGGCTCGCGGAATACGGTTCCGTCGAGTATGTTCCGGATGGTGCCGTTCGGACTCTTCCACATTTGTTTCAGGTTAAACTCCTTTACGCGGGCTTCATCGGGCGTAATGGTGGCGCATTTAAAGCCTACACCATATTTCCGGATGGCATTCGCGGCATCAATGGTTACCTGATCATTTGTTTCATCGCGGTACTCGATTCCAAGATCGTAGTATTTTATATCAACATCCACATAGGGCAGAATCAGCTTGTCTTTAATGAACTTCCAGATAATACGGGTCATCTCATCACCGTCCAGTTCCACTACAGGATTGGCTACTTTGATTTTTTGTTTCATATCTCTTTTAATTAAAATTTGATCAGGGTCAGCAAAAGTACGGGATAAATTATTTTAAGGGGCATTTTCGCTAATTGATTCCCGTAATGAATGAATGGGCTTGTTCGGTCTTTGTTCGGCCAGAAATTTTTATATTGCAGGAATGGTTGAAGCGCTCCAAAATTATCTGAACAGGTTTATCCCGTTTAGCGGCGATGATTTTAAAAAAATCGCCCAGATCGCGGAATTGCGGAACTACGATAAAAAAGTTCGGGTGGTGGATGAAGGGGAGGTTGACCAGTATTTCAATTTTATCGGAAAGGGGCTGGTACGTAAATATTTCCGGAAGGGCAAGGAAGAGATCATTACGCAACTGGCAAAGGAGAACGAAGTGATCAATTCATCGGTTTCCTTTTTAACCGGCCTGCCTTCGGAATACATTGTGGAAACGATTGAACCTACCATGTTCGTTTCTTTTCGCCGTTCGGCTATCGAAGATCTTTACCGGCAGGACCGCAAATGGCAGAAATTTGGCCGCCTGATAATGACAGATCTTTTTCTTCAGAAAGAAAGCTGGGAAATTGATAAGGTAAAAATGAGCACGCAGCAGCGTTTTGTTCAGTTCCTGACCACAAATCCCGAACTGATGCAAAGGGTGCCGCAAATTTATCTTGCTTCATATCTTCATATAAAACCCGAAACCTTCAGCAGACTGAAACATCTGCTTCGAAAATCATATTCCATCAAATAGCCGATAATGGATGAAATTCAAAATGAAAACGAACAGCATTTTGCCTTTCTTTACGGAATTTTACAAAGGTTCACCGGACTTTCAACCGAAAATTTTCAGATCCTCGTGCCTTATCTGCAGGTTCGCAGCTTTGATAAAAAAACCATCATCATGCCTGCCGGTGAAATGGATGATTATCTAAGCCTGGTGGTAAAAGGTCTTGTCAGAAAATACATAACAGTCGACAAAAAAGAAATTACCCTGCAGCTGGCCACAGAAGGTCATATTATTCAGTCGGAAATTTCATTTCTAACCAGGACCCCTTCGGAACTAACGGTTGAATCACTTGAGCCTTCCATTTTGGTATCGATGCATGTTGACAAGGTTCACCAGGCTTTGCGTGATCTTCCTTTTGCGGAAGAACTGGGCCGGATGATCATTACCTACATGTTTATAAAAAAAGATCAGCGAAGCTATAAACAACTCAGCAAAAATACCCGTGAACGTTTTCTCGACTATGTTTCAGAACATCCGCATATGCTGCAACGGGTTCCGCAAAAAATTCTCGCGTCGTATCTTAATATCAAACCGGAAACTTTCAGCCGTTTAAAACACCTGGTTCAGAAAAAGGAATTTTGATTTTGCTGCTGATTCAACGTTCTTACTATAAATTGACAATCATGACGGGCACATCTACTTTATGCCGAACCGAGTTGATCGTTTCACCGTAGAGCCAGTCTTTAATTCCCGTATGACCATGAGCCCCGATGATCAGCATATCGGCCTCTTCCTCTTTTACAATCCGGACAATTTCGCGGGTGCGGCCCCGGTAGCCCAGTACAGCCCGGGCCTGATATCCCTGGTTTTCCAGTTCCCTCACATATAACTGCAACTGCTCATTGTCTTTGTCTTTTTCAAAATCATAGGTTTCCGCACCCATTATCCGTGCCGATGGACTTTCCACAATATGGATCAGAATATAGACCGCATCTTTTTGTCCCTGGCCAATGGCCGATGCCAGCAGCTTTTCGTCCGAGTTGCTGAAGCCAAGCGCCACGGCAATCTTTTTAAATTTCGGAATGTTGCTGGTATTCAGCCCGGAAAATTCCGGGTGCAGGTGGATCTGCCGCTCCTTCGTTTTTTTACCCCAAACCGGGTAAAATATGGTGTATAAAAGCAATAGTCCAAACAAAGCTGCTCCTGTTATTATCCAGAACTTTATCCAGAAATTTCCCGGTTCGCTGAAATAAGGTTCAGCCTCATTAATCAGCAGTTTAATGTTTAGGAATACCAAAACGGAAGCGATTAACCAGACAGCTATTTTTACTTTGGGCTTAATTACAAATACGCCCATTTTTTCCTTATCGCTTACAAAATGAATGAGAGGTATAACGGCAAAGCCCAGTTGCATGCTCAGGATAACCTGGCTAAACACAAGAAGATTGTCCACCTCATCATCGCCGAACCAGTAAATTACGATCACGGCCGGGCCGATGGCCACCAGTCGCGTAATTAGACGCCGGATCCAGGGATTGATCCGGAGGCGCAGATACCCTTCCATCACAATCTGGCCTGCCAGGGTTCCCGTTATGGTTGAGCTCTGGCCGGCGGCGATTAATGCAATCGCAAACAGGATCGGTGCCAGTTCACTGCCCAGGATCCCCGCCAAAAGCTGATGGGCTTCTTTGATTTCCGCCACCTCAGTAAGTCCCTGATTAAAAAACGTGGTGGCTGCCAGCACCAGGATTGCAGCGTTAACAAGAAAAGCGATATTCAGTGCAACAGCCGTATCGATGAAATTCCATTTCAGAGCCTGGCGGATGCCCTTGTTCGATTTGTTGATTTTACGGGTTTGAACCAACGCCGAGTGGAGGTAGAGATTATGCGGCATTACCGTAGCTCCGATGATGCCAATAGCAATATACAGGGCTTCATCAGTGGGAAAAGTGGGAATGAATCCGGTAGCTACTTCTGCCAGATCCGGTTTTGCCATCAGGATCTGAATAAGAAAAGAAACGCTCACCACCGCAACCAGTCCTAATATAAACGCTTCCATTTTCCGCATTCCCAGCCTTTGCAAAAAAAGCAGGAGAAAGGTATCGAGCACTGTTATGCCCACACCCCAG
This sequence comes from Bacteroidota bacterium, assembly GCA_023427575.1. Classification (GTDB taxonomy): domain Bacteria; phylum Bacteroidota; class Bacteroidia; order Chitinophagales; family Chitinophagaceae; genus Flavitalea. Next base: position 9,830 of record JAEZAY010000381.1, read on the forward strand.
ATGATCGGTAAGCCGGTCAGAAGATGGATGCCGATCGCCATCCCCAATACTTCGGCCAGGTCGGTGGCGGCAATGGCTACTTCCGCCAGAATATATAAGAAGAAATTTACCTTTTTCGGGTAGGTCTCCCTGTTAGCCTGGGCTAGATCTCTTTTCCGGACTATTCCCAGTCTTGCCGAAAGGCTTTGCAGAAGGAGAGCCATAATATTACTCATCAGCAAAAC
>JAEZAY010000398.1 GCA_023427575.1 Bacteroidota bacterium
CATTTATACCCCAATCCAACAGCCAAGTTTTTCTGGAGAAGCACCATCTTCGCAATGATTGTTATGGCCGCCCTTCTTTTTTAAACTGAACGTTTTATTTGAATTTTAGGGTTCAGAGAATGGTTCAGTTCCCCTAAATAATCCATATAATTCCATTTAATAGATTCCTGCGTTTTTTCCTGTAATGGTAATGACATTCCATTCTGTCATTTGAATCCTCTCCAATGGAATCATTTCAAACCGGGCAGCATCCGTTTTTCCTTTTTGAAAAAGCATTTTGTTTAAAGTTTATGAACCGCGGTTTAAATAATTGATCAAGGATTACATTTGAACAAAATAAATAGATGAAACTCCTTTATTATGTATTGCCATTGATAGCGGGGATTGCAATGAGTGTACAGTCGGGCATTAACAGTCAGTTGCGGGTTTCGATCCAGCATCCGGTAATGGCCTCCATGATCTCCTTCCTGGTGGGCACGATGGCCCTGGGAATTGTTTTATTGTTTTCGAAAGATCCCCTTCCCGCATTCTCCGCCTATGGAGCGGTGGAATTGTATAAATTCAGCGGCGGAATTCTGGGTGCTTTTATTGTATTTGTGGCGCTGGTATCGGTGTCGAAAATCGGAGCCTCCAATATGTTCGTTCTGATTATTACGGGGCAGTTGATTACAGCCGTTTTTATGGATCATTTTGGGTTATTAGGACTTAGCGTCAAAGCCATAACGCTGCAAAAATCAATTGGCATATTGCTGTTGATTCTGGGTGCGTACCTGGTGAATCGAAAATGATTTTTTCCGGTTTTTTAAATACCGTCCTTTCTTATAAATAAAAAAAGGCAGGAACAAACCTGCCTTCATAATTCCTATAAAAAGCGTTGTATTTTTTTACCAACTGCTAAGCCTTAATCCCACGTTGTAAGGGGTATGATCCAGCGCGTTTTTAAAAATACTTTCTGTTGCATACGAACCATAGAGGCGAACAAAACCCAGGCTCACTTCACCCACATACGATACTTTCCAGTCTTTAAGATCAAAATCTTCACGGTCTTTTTTCTTGCCAAAATCATCGCTGATGGTTTTCTGGCGGGCAGAATAAAGGTAGCCAAGGCTTGCACCAACACTGAACCCGAAGCCATTCTTTTTATTTGGAGTGAAATTGAAGTTCAGCATCAGGGGAACCGTTAAATAATCGGCAGCCAGCTTATTCTTTTTATAGTCTACATTATCCATTATAACAAGCGGATTCTTCGAATCCTGGAATTTGATGTTCTCGCGGTAGCGATAATTATTCAATTCGATCCCCAATCCGTATTTCAGGTTAACCACATGATCGATCAGATTGAGGCGCTGCATAAAAGCCCAGATATTAACGTTGACCGATTTCCCATTCCGCTGATCAAACCAGTCTTCATTGGCGCCGGCAGGCAGGTATCCATTGGCGATAGACTGTGCGTAATTTGTATTGTCGCGCAACTGGTTAATGCCCAGGTCTACGATCCACCAGTTGGTAGTTAAATTGGAAGGTTTGTAATTCCGGTTTTTGTTCACGGTTACTTCATTGGAAGAACCGCGGTCATGTTTATCATGTTTTTTAATGATAACCATATTCCCGATCCGGATGGTGTCACTTTTGTCGGATTTAGACTGCTGGTCGGTAGAGTCGGTCTGTGCTGAAACTCCCAGGGCAATAGTTATCCCGGTCAGGAGTAAAATGATCCTTTTCATGCTTGTAAAATTTCGCTGTTATGTTTATTTAAGTTCGATTTCGAAATTGGCGATCCGGATTCCCTTGTCACGGCCGGATGGCTGAATATTGGCTGTTTTTTCAAATACGCGGGAGGCGGTCCGGAAAAAGCCACGCAGTTTGCTCTTTCTGCCGAGCTCTGTATTGGCTATATAAATAACGGGTGAATTATCTTGTTCAGGATCCATGGCTGCAGGTTTCATTGGTTCAACGGAAGCCAGGTCCTCATTTTTTATAACCGATGCCTGAATGGATTCCAGGATTTTTTCATCGCTCACTGCTTCTTTCACTTCTGGAATTTTATCGGTATTGATTGCCATTTCCCTGCTTATTGATTGTTCTACGTACAGCCTGACCGCTTTGTTACTTTCTTCTTCAGATTTTTTTTCATCTTTTTTATCTGCTTTCGCCAGCGATTGGTTTTCGAATTCGGGTTCCGCATTCAGATGAATGGAAGATGAATTTTTTACGGGCTTCTTTACATCATTGCCTGAAGCAAGCTGATCATTGCTGTTCCGCGAATTGATTTCCTCCGGGGCCGGCAACCGGGTTTTACCCGGGCCCTCCTCATTTGCGGTGGGTTTTTGCTGTTGAACAATACCACCATTATCAACCTGGCCATCACCGGAAGAATAGTACCAGCCAATGCTTCCAAAGGCGAGGATTAAAACCGCGGCTGCGGCAATCTTCCACCAGTTCATTCCAATCACCCGCGAATCTTTTTCACTTCGGTACAGTGAATTTTTATCGGGGAAAACAAGGGCGGGATCGGGGCTGATCCGGGCGCTCAGGATCAACTCAAACTCGGCCTGGTACTGGGGGTTCTTATAAACAAACAGTTCTGTAAATTCTTTTTCAGCATTGTACAATTCATCATCGCCATACTGCACAAAATATTCTTCATAGTTCTGATCATTTACGGGATTCGGTGTAGAAATCCGGAGTAATCTCTCTTTATCTCCAAATCCAACTTCCTCATCGGGTACCAGAACCGTATCCATCAGCATTTCTAGTTCCGGTTTGAGGTCCGGGTTTTCTTCCAGAAATTGCTCCAGTTCCTGCCGCTGTTCCGCACTCAGCTCATTGTCTACATAAAGCAGGAAAAATGATTCGTATGTCTGTCTGTTAATTTCCATTTCTTTCAACCTTTTGGGTTTAGATTACATTTTCAGGGCTTACCAGGTAAGTCTTTAACTGAACCCGGGCCCGGTGCAGATACACTTTCACCTGGCTTTCATTCAGACCGGTTATCTGGCCAATTTCCTCATACGAATAACCCTCATAGTCTTTTAATAAAACCAGTGAACGCTGGGTATCATTCAGTTTCGCCAGGGCCTGTTCCAACACCTTTTTGATATTATTGGCCGGCCTGTCGCTGATCCGGGATTCTTCCGCAAAATCCTCTTTCAGGCTCATGCGTTTCGATTTACGCAAATGGTCGATCATCTGATTGTAAGCCACCGTAAAAAGGAAAGATTTCGACCTTGCATAGTCTACGCTGGCCCGGTTGATCCACATTTTTTCGAAAGCTCCCTGAACAACATCCCGGGCATCTTCCTCATGCCGCAGGTTTTTAACTATAATCCGGAATACGTTGTCAGCATATTCCTTTACACATTGGTTATATTCTTTTTCCGTCATAAACAGTCCTGTTCTAAGGTCCTGGTTGTTTTGTAATAGTGTTACGCTGGAAGGGCAGGAAATGTTACAGCAGCCCCTAAAATTATTTAAAAAAAAGGGAGGCCGCAAGGCCTCCCCGATAATATATTGATTTTCATTTGTTAATAGGCGGAAACGGAAAGCATCGTGCTTCCCATCGATTCCCAGATGATAAATTCGCTGGGTGCTTTACGTGGCCCTTCCTTTTCCTCGTTGTTGGCGCTTTCTTCCCGGATTTCATGATTTATGGAGCTGGCCATAAAAAATACGATGGCTGCCAGGGTCAGGGAAAATAAAACGATGCGGTAAAGATTTCTGCTGCTCATAAAAGGCATTTGAATACATATGACGCAGCTTTAAATAAAATGTTACAGTTTGTCCAATTCTTTTTTTGCGTAGCGGGGATTGCGCAAAAGACGAACTGTTTCAACTCACAGAAATCAGATTTACCTTCGTGCTCTTAAAATTTCTGCTATGAACGAAAATCTGGTATTAAGAATAAAGAAAGAACTGGAGGAGATAGAATCGGCTGGTTTATTTAAAAAAGAAAGGATCATTGAATCGCCCCAGGGTCCGGAGATTACCGTAAACGGAAAAACCGTTCTGAACTTTTGCGCCAACAACTACCTCGGTTTATCATCGCACCCGAAAGTGATTGAAGCGGCAAAAAAGGCCATCGACCACCGCGGGTATGGAATGAGCAGTGTCCGCTTCATTTGTGGAACGCAGGATATTCACAAAGAACTGGAGCGGAAACTGTCTGAATTCCTGGGAACAGAAGATACTATTTTATATGCCGCCGCTTTCGATGCCAATGGCGGAGTTTTCGAGCCATTGTTTAACGATCAGGATGCGATTATTTCCGATGAACTGAATCATGCCTCGATCATCGATGGGGTCCGGTTATGCAAGGCCCAGCGATTTCGCTACAGGCACAATGATATGGAAGACCTGGAAGCAAAGCTTAAAGAAACGGCGGCGCTGCGCAGCCGCATTATTGTAACCGACGGGTCTTTCAGCATGGATGGCACCATTGCCCGGCTGGATACGATAGTGGAGCTGGCGGAAAAATACGATGCGGCCATTATGATCGACGAATGTCATTCCAGCGGTTTTCTCGGTAAAACCGGCCGGGGCACGCATGAATACCGGGGAGTGATGGGCCGGATCGATATTATTACCGGCACCCTCGGCAAAGCATTGGGCGGCGCTTTGGGCGGATTTACCAGCGGACGGAAAGAAGTAATTGAATTGTTGCGCCAGCGTTCCAGGCCATACCTGTTTTCAAACACCCTGGCCCCCAGCATCGTTGGTGCCAGCATTGCCGTACTGGATCTGCTGAGTGAAACCACCGAATTGCGCGATAAGCTGGAATCAAATACCCGGTATTTCCGCTCGAAGATGACTGAATCCGGATTTGATATTAAAGCCGGCGATCATCCCATTGTTCCCATAATGTTATACGATGCAGTAGTAGCGCAGCAATTTGCCGCGCGCCTGCTGGATGAAGGAATTTATGTGATCGGATTTTTCTATCCGGTGGTGGCCAAGGGGCTGGCCCGGATCCGGGTTCAGCTCAGCGCGGCTCATTCCCCAGAGCACCTGGATAAAGCCATTGCAGCTTTTACAAAAGTGGGCAAAGAACTGGGCGTACTGAAATGATTCTGAAGGGTCGGTTCCAAAAAAGCCGGGAACCGACCCTTGTTATTTTTTATTCTTACCAATATTATCTCGAGGCGATCGCGCTGATCTCTACGTTCACATTTTTTGGCAGTCCTTTCACAGCTACGGTTTCGCGGGCGGGATAATTGCCGGTAAAATACTTTCCATACTCTTCGTTGACCTGCGCAAACAGGGCCATATCGCTCAGGAAAATGGTTGTTTTCACAATGTTATTGAAACCCATTCCCGATTCTTCCAAAACAGCTTTCAGATTCAGCATTACCTGTTTTGTTTCTTCGGTAATATTGGTCGCTTCAATATTTCCCGTGGCGGGATTGATGGGAATCTGACCGGAGATAAATAATAAAGCGCCGCTTTGTACCGCCTGGCTATAAGGACCGATGGGCGCCGGTGCGCCGGAAGTAATAATGATTTTCTTTTCCATTCTGTAAAAATAATTCAATTCGAAGCGGCGGCTACCACAAAGTTTCT
>JAEZAY010000041.1 GCA_023427575.1 Bacteroidota bacterium
CGGTACTGATGAGCGAGAGCAATTATTCCGATGCATTTATATTCCCGTACGCTTACAAAAGCCTTAACCTGGGAAAACTGATCGGTATGCCGGTACCCGGTACAGGCACTGCTGTATGGTGGGAACAACAAATTGATCCCACACTTATTTTTGGAATTCCAATGGTGGCAACGATTGGCAGGGAGAACCGGCCAACCGAAAATCTGCAACTGGAACCCGATATTAAAGTGGCCAATGATTTCAAATCGGTTCTTTCAGGAAAGGACAAACAATTGGAGCGGGCGGTGGAAGAAATGCTGAACGAAATAAAAAAACCGAAAACCAATCCTAAAGCATTTTAGAAATTTGGTATTTTATAGTTTGAACAAACCCTGCAATTCAAAGCAGGGTTTTGTTTTTGCAGGCTAACTTTACCTTTCCTTATCAGATTTAGAATTAACCAGGCGCACGTGTTTACCAATTATACACTCGAGTTCCGGAAGTTTATCAGCAGTCAATACCTGTACAGCGGCATCCGTATTACGGCGGGCGTACTTATTCCCTCGTTCATCCTATACAGTTACGATGTACTGCCTACCTTGATTGGAATTCCGCTGGGGGCCCTGTTTTGCAGCACAGCCGATAATCCCGGCCCACTGAAACACCGGCGCAATGGAATGCTGATAAGCGTTGCCATTAACTTCCTGCTGGTGCTCGTTGCCGGATATAGCCGCAACTTTCCCGTTCTGACCGGAATAGAATTGCTCGGGTTCGGAATCTTTTTTTCGCTGATTGCGGTATTCGGAAATCGTGCGAACTCGATTGGATTAAGCGCTTTGTTTGTGTTTGTATTGAACCTCGACAGCGAAAGAGGCGCCCAGCATGTTTTATTGCAGGCCTGCTTTTTTGCGATCGGCGGCCTTTGGTACACGGCCCTGAGCTTTATTGCCTATACCATCCGCCCCTACCGTTTTGTACAGCAGTTACTGGGGGAATGTTTGATGGAAACGGCCGACTACTGCAAAACAAGAGCAAAGTTTTATGAGCCTGATTCCGATCCGCAGGCGGTATACTCCAGCCTGTTCCAACACCAGATCCGGATTCTGGAATTACAGCAGGAGTTAAGCACCATGTTATTTTCCACCCGGCGCTTTATTAACGAGGCAACCAATAAAAGCCGGTCGCTGATGCTGATTTACCTGGATACGGTTGACCTGTTCGAACGCATTACCACGGCGCAGCAGGACTATGTCCAATTGCGTGAGCAGTTCGGTGATACCGGGATTCTGAGGCACTATAAATCCAATGTTGAAAAGATTGCGCAGGTTCTGCACAATCTTGGGCTCGCTGTTCAGTATGGTGAAGAGTTTATTCCATCCATTAACCTGGAAGAAGAATTTAATAAAACCAATGAGGCCTTTGCCATATTGCGTAAGAGCCGCCTGCGCTCCGACAATGTGGAGGGATTTATAAGTTTACGCCATATACTTTACAGTATTCAGGACCTCACCGACCGGATAAGGCGTTTGCAGACCTATACATTGGATGATGCAAAATTCAGCCGTGATGAGAATCGCAGGAAAGAATTTGTACAGCCGGTGGCGCAACCGGAAATATCGCCCGCTTTACTTGTATCCAACTTTTCATTTAAGTCAACCACGTTCAGGCATGCCGTTCGGCTGACTTTAGCGTTGCTGATCGCGAATCTGATCATTCATCAATTTTCATTGAGTCATGGCTATTGGATTTACCTTACCATTCTAACCATTCTTAAACCCGAATATGGGTTGTCCAAATCCAGAAACATTCAGCGTTTGCTGGGAACCCTTTTTGGCGTTGGCGCCGGATTTGGATTACTGGCTTTGGACCTGAACGATCAGGCTTTACTGGTGTTTATGGTACTGGCCATGGTGTTTGCATACAGCATGCTCAAGATCCGGTATGGAGTTGCCATCGGAGCCGTTTCATTTGCTCTCCTCGTTTCTTTTCACTTCCTGAATCCTGTGGCCCTCGAAGATGTACTTCATGACCGGATCCTGGATACGTTTATAGGCTGTGCAATCTCCTATATTGTGTCATTGCTGGTGGTTCCTTCCTGGAAAAGAGAACAGTTCACTGAGCTGATAAAAATAGCAATTGAGAAAAACAAAGCCTATTTTCATGAGGCATCGCTTTTTTTTACCTCAACTCCTTCTGAAACCGCAGCCTATAAAACGGCAAGAAAGGAGGCATTTGTAGCATTGGCAAACCTTTCGCACAATTTCCAGGCAATGTTGTCAGAACCAAAAAACCGGCAAAACAATCTGCAACGCTATCATCAGTTTGTAACCACCAATCATATGCTATCCTCGCATATCGCTTCACTCTCGGGCTATGCACAGAAATTTGGTGCGAAATATCGCCAGGATGATTTTGTTCCGATGGCGAAAAAGATCTCTAAACAATTCGACCGGGCCATTTGTGTGATTGATACCATGGAACCACTCGTGATCAATAAAGACGAAGGGTTTCCCATGAATAAAAAAGTGCATCAGTTGCTGGAACAGCGAAAGCAGGATCTGCAGATCAGCCTGGATAAAACGCCCGACTCCTTACGGCGAACAATGTCGGATTTGAAAGCCGTTACCGATCAGTTTGTAATGATTCATTCAATCCTGACCGAACAGATCAAAATCCTGAACGGGCTGGTTAAAGCAACCATTGCATAAGCGGCCTGGCTTAAGTCAACGCTTCAGCAGGTTTCAAACAAATAACAAGTAGTTTGCAAGCAAGAGTAAGACATTCTTTTTCTGTGGTCTCTTTGCATTGCGGGAATCTTACACAACAATATTCACCATCTTACCCTTTACATAGATCACTTTTTTAGGTTGTTTTCCCTCCAGCCATTTAGCCACAACCTCATTGCCAGCGACCAGCTTTTCGATTTCGTCCTGCGTCGCATCGAGGCTGATATCCATTTGGGTTCTTAATTTGCCATTCACGGAAATGGGATAATTTTTCGAAGACTCGACCAGATATTTCTCTTCAAATACCGGGAATGGCGCTTCCAGAATCTCGCCTTTATTACCGGTAAGGGTCCACAATTCCTGGCAGACATGTGGCGCAAATGGCGATAGTAAAACAAGTAGTTTATCCAGTACCTCCTTACTATGGCATTTAAGATCGATCAGGTCATTTACGCACATCATGGATGCGCTGACCGCAGTATTAAATGAAAAACGTTCGTAATCATCCTCCACTTTGCGGATGGTGCGGTGCAGCACTTTTAAGTCCGCATCCGAAGCCTTATTGTTTGTCCATACCTGTCCTTTTAGATCGTCATAAAACAAGCGCCATAATTTTTTCAGGAAACGGTGTACACCTTCAATTCCTTTTGTATCCCAGGGCTTATCCTGCTCGATGGGGCCCAGGAACATTTCATACATCCGAAACGTATCGGCTCCATATTTTTCACCCAGCTCGTTTGGATTGACAACGTTAAAATACCGTTTACTCATTTTTTCAAGCCGGGATCCGCAGATGTATTTATTATCCTCCAGTATAAAGTTCGCGTCAGCAAACTCCGTACGCCAGGCCTTAAACGCATTCAGGTTTAATTCAAAACCGTTTACCAGGCTAACATCCACATGCAGCTCATCGGTTTCATACCGATCTTTAAGTCCGGATGAAACAAAATCATTGGTTCCCCGAACCCGGTATACCAGTCGGGAATCTCCCCCGATCTTTCCCTGGTTTACCAGCTTTTTAAAGGGTTCATCAAAACCGATATACCCCAGATCGTAAAGTGCCTTGGTCCACATCCGGCTGTATAACAAATGACCCACGGCATGTTCCGTTCCACCAATATACACGTCCACCTGATTCCAGTAGTCTGATACGGATCTCGAGCAAAACTCTTTTTCATTATGAGGATCCATATACCGCAAAAAATACCAGCTGCTGCCTGCATAACCAGGCATTGTATTCACTTCACGAATTCCGCCATCATACATTTTCCAGGCTTCGAGATTTGCCAGCGGCCCCTCGCCATCGGGGCCCGGTTTTATCTCGTCTATCTGCGGAAGGGTTACCGGAAGCTCAGTATCGGAAAGCGGGTGCGCAATCCCATCCTTCCAAACGATTGGAAAAGGTTCGCCCCAATAACGCTGACGACTAAACGCTGCATCACGCATTTTGAAATTAACCTTCGGATGGCCTATTCCCATTTCTTCCAGTTTATTATTTACGATCCTGATAGCATCGCGCATGACAATCCCATCCAAAAATGAGCTGTTCACCAGTTTTGCGTCTTTAGTTGGATTGGCTTG
>JAEZAY010000065.1 GCA_023427575.1 Bacteroidota bacterium
AAATAACGCTGTGATGTAAGCAGGGCATTCATAAAAGTTTTAGATCTTCCGATGGCCAGCGTATCAAACAGGGGCGGGGAGGAAAGCCGGTTATAGAAAAAAGGCGGCGCCAGCCGCACTGCCACCACCGTTCTTACTTTCAGACTATCATCGAGCTGATTGGCCAAACCGGATTTTAAACCCTGCTTTTTTGAATTGGAAAGATCTGCCTTAACGTTTATGCTGGTCTTGTAAACAAAAGGCGTGTTTTTCCGGTATTTTTTAGGAACCGTGCAAGAGATAACAAGCAAGATCATCAGCACCGCCGCGGGAAATATTCTGCTAATACGGAAAAAACTAACTTGCCGTCCTGTCAACATACCGTTTTAAAAGAAGTGCCAATGTTAAGTAAATCGAAGGTCAAATATATTCAAAGTTTAAGCCATAAAAAATTAAGGGACGAAGAAGGGGTTTTTGTGGCCGAAGGCCCCAAGGTGGTGGCTGATTTGCTGGATCACAGTGATTTGAAAATAAAAGAAATATTTGCAACCCGGGACTGGATATCTGAGAATGAGCATGGGCTAACTGAAGATCGTAGGCGGGTGTTAACGGAACTGGATCAGGTTTCTCTTAACCGGATTTCATTTCAGACAACGCCGCATCAGGTGCTGGCGGTTTTTTATAAGCCGGTATATAACAGTAACATTGAAAACAGCGGAGTTTCATTACTGCTGGATACAATTCAGGATCCGGGAAATATGGGTACTATTATCCGCAGTGCCGACTGGTTTGGAGTTGGCCAGATCGTATGTTCGGAAAATTGCGCGGATCTTTTTGCGCCCAAAGTGGTTCAGGCTTCTATGGGCAGCGTGGGCAGAATGCCCCTTGTATATACCGAACTATCGGAATTCATTAACCGAAATCCGGGCATGCCGGTGTATGCGGCTACACTAAATGGGGAAAGTGTTTATGAAACTTCAAAAATAAACTCGGGATTTATTTTGATCGGTAACGAATCCAAAGGAGTTTCAGAAGAACTTAGGAAACTGGCTACGCACCGGATTACAATTCCGGGCAGGGGAAGGGCGGAATCGCTGAATGCCGCCGTAGCAACCGCCGTTATCCTAAGCCACCTGGTACAATAAGGCTCAAATTTTTATCGGAACTGGATGGCGCGAACCGGTTCAATTTTTTTCACAATAAAAGTGGGAATCAGCAGTACTACAAAACAGATGATAAATGTGACGATGTTAACCAGCGCCACCTGCCACCATACGATGTTTACAGCCGCCTGCGAAATATAATAGGCATCTTCGGGCAGGGTAATAAACCCAAACCTGTCCTGCAGCCAGCAGATGAACAGACCCAGGATATTTCCGAACAGAAGCCCCGTAAGAGTTATAATTCCGCCGTGATATAAAAATATTTTCTGGACCGTTGCATTTTCAGCGCCCACGGCTTTCAGGATTCCAACCATCCGGGTTCTTTCCAGTACAAGGATCAGCAAACAGGTTATGAGGTTTAATATAGCAATGGCGATCATGATGATCAGCACGATAACGATCGTTTTATTCTGTAATGCCAGCCAGTCGAAAATATTGGGGTAGATTTCCCGGATGGTACTGCTTCGAAGTGAAAGCGGAATTTCATAAAATACTTCTTCGCTTATCTTATCCATCAGGTTGTAATCAGAGAGAAAGATTTCATAACCGCCGATCTGGGTGGAATCCCAGTTGTTCAATCGTTGAATCAGCCGCAGATCACAAATGGCGATCAGTTTATCATACTCATCAATTCCTGTTTTATATATGCCGGCAAGGGTCAGTTTCCGGGGTCTTGGCGGAGCGCCGCCGGGTTGAATAAAATAGATCAGCAATGGATCGCCAACGGCCAGCTTTAACTGGCTGGCAATTGTTTCTGAAAGATTGATCTCATTACTATAATTGTCGGCCGGAAATTTCATCCAGCTTCCGCTGAGCAGAAACTGGTCGATATTGGCAAAATCATAGGATTCTTCAATCCCCTTAAACATGACTCCTTCGATCGTTTCCGAGGTCTTCAGGATGGCATTTTTTGTAGCATAGGCCTGAACCGTTTTTATTTCCGGATGCAATTGACGAAGATTCTGAACCGAATCGCTTTTTTGAATGGGTGTTTCTTCCGCTATCGAAACCTTCAACGCTTCAAAATTCTGGATCCTGATATGACCCCAGAAACTGAAGACCTTGTGACTGATTGTTTTTTGAAATCCGCTGGCAAAGGCAAGCGTGATGATCATCACCGTAACACTGATGATCGTAGCCGATATAGAAAGGCTGATAACAAACCGGGAAAAGGATTTATTCTGATTAAAAGCGATGCGTCGGGCTATATAACTGGCTACATTCAACCGGCATGGTTTTAGTGCCCAAAAATAGCCGGTGTTTTTATATCGAAGAAGTTTTTTATATTTTAAGTTATCATTGTGATTTTATAACCCAGTCTGCCGTCTTAGATTCATGAAAATATTACCGCTGCTGTTTTTGCTTGCTTCTGCTTCTTTGTCGTTTTCACAAATTCCGGAGGCTGTCTATACTAAATCCATTCAAAGCATTCAGTTGCATCCAGCAGGTAATCAGCTTGGATTCCCCGTTATCAGACTCAATTCTTCTGATCAGCTCGAATTGCATTTTGATGATCTCGGGGGAAACGTTCGCAATTATTCGTACACATACCAGTTATGCAATGCCGACTGGACGCCCGCCATTTTAAGCCATTTCGACTATATCCGCGGCTTTTCACAGGTGCGGATCAATACATACCGGGTTTCTTCCGTTGCCTTTACGAAATACACGCACTACCAGGCCCGCCTTCCCGACAGAAACTGCATGCCTTCACGCTCGGGAAATTATATTCTGAAAGTATTTGCCGATGGTGATACGGCAAAATTATTGTTCACCAGGCGTTTGCTGGTAGTGGACGAAAAAGCAACGATCGGTGCCCAGATTCAGCAGCCTTTTAATGGAATGATCTTTCGTTCGCATCAGAAATTGCAGTTTAAGGTAAACCTGAAGCAGGAACTGAATCTCTCAAGTCCGTACGAACAGATCAAAGTGGCATTGCTGCAAAATGATCGCTGGGATAATATGATTGCGGGAATCCGGCCAAGTATTTTTACCCGGAACTCACTTGAATACAACACCGAAAACGATGCGGTTTTTCCGGCGGGTAAAGAGTGGCGATGGCTCGATCTACGCAGCCTTCGGTTTCAAAGTGACCGTATTGCCGATGCAAAATATAGCAATCAGTCGACGGAAATCTTTGTAAAACCCGATATAGACCGAAGTCAGCAGCGGTTCAACTTCTACCGCGATGCCAATGGTGGTTTCAGCATTCAGACTACGGAAAATCTAAATCCTTTATGGCAGGGCGATTATGCAACCGTACATTTTCAGTTTCTGCCTCCGTCTAAATCGCCATGGATCGACAAAGATGTTTACCTCGTAGGCAAGCTAACGAATTACAATCTGCATCCGGATGCAAAAATGATCTACAACGAAGAAAAAGGCCTGTATGAGACTTCCTTATTTCTGAAGCAGGGTTATTATGATTATATGTATGCGACAGTAGATAAAAATGACCCGAAACGAAAGGCTTCATTTGAATTTACGGAGGGAAATTTATGGGAATCGGAAAACGATTATACCATCCTGGTTTATTACCGGCCCCTGGGCGGAAGAGCCGATGAACTGATTGGTCTGGGAAGGGTAAATTCGGTTTCGGGAAGACAGGGGATTGGGCGGTAGAGCCGGAGTGGGAAGTCGCAAGTCGAGTCGGGAGTCTCCTTTCAGCTAAAGATCATTTCCTGGCTCTAATAACTGTTTTAACTACTCAACGCCGTCCATTTTAAATATGCACGTTATCACACTATCACTGCCCTCCGTTTTTGAATTTGCACATTCGCACATCAGTAGTAGTGTCGCGGTTATTTCTTCGCTGGGCCTCGGAAGAAATCCGTTAAGAAAATTGAAACGGACGGCGTAAAATAGAAACAGTTGTTACCAGCGCCCGGAAATGTTA
>JAEZAY010000087.1 GCA_023427575.1 Bacteroidota bacterium
CTGACGGCGTAAAATAAAAATAGTTGTTACCGCAGTTGGGAAATGATTCATAGCTCGTAAGTCCTACTACTGTTGGGTTATATTCTATAGCTGTGACTTATTTTTATTTAGCCGGAAGTTTCAATTTTTAGGATTTATTCCGGAGCCCGATTTTTTTGCTCCACTTTTTTTAAAAAAAAAGTTGAACCGTCATTTACAATGACTGCTCCTTATTCACTATTGATAAATGTTTCGGGCGAATGGAAAATTATTAACCGGACACCAATGATGTGCGAATGTGCAAATTCAAATCCGGACAGTTATATTCTTTAGCTGTGACTTGTTTTTATTTTACGCCGTCCATTTCAATTTGCACATTATCACATTATCAAATTATCACATTTCCACATTCGCACATTATCACCGTACTATAGCAAAAATCAAAATCGCCTTCTCACATCTATCATACCTTTAAACTCATGGGCTTCCAGTTTACGATTCGACTCGCGAACCTGGTTGTCCCTGGTATTTGCTCCAGCTCTCACCCCCGGAATTTCCGGCATAAAACCAAAATTTCCGGTTCCGATATAGGTCATGATACTGGCCAGACTCGATTCAGAGATATCACCCCAATCTTTATCGATGCCATCAGCAGTTTGTTTATCCGGACTGAATCCATCAAAATAGTTTCCATCTCCCGCACTATTGGTGCTTCTGAATGCAACCGGGAAAATATACCAGTCGCCCACCGGAATGGGAAAATATCCAACCGGCTTGCCATAGGAAGGCTCGGGCCCAACGATTTTAACATCGAGGAAGGTAGACAAATTATTGATCAGGAGTTCGCTGGCCGAAGCTGTAGAACCGCTTACTATAAAGAAGATCCGGCTCAGTTCCAGATTTCCAATTTTTTGAAAGCGGGTGGATTCATTTAACTGACTGTATTTATCGTTGAACTCCTGGTTCATCATAATATTTCCGTTCCCACCCGAATTCACGAGGTAATTCGCCAGTTTATCCTGAACATGTACATAGCCGCCGCCATTATAACGCAGGTCTACAATTACTTCATTCACGCCTTCCTGTGAAAAGTTATTAAAGATCCTGGAGAAGGAATCAAAGATCTGGTTGGTATCACCCAAAAACGAGTTAAACACGAGGTATCCCACCTTCTTGTTTCCAGCGGTGTACACTGAATCCAGAAAAACAGGATCCGAATTGTAAGAGGAGGCATTCAGGGTAATATCTACCGTGGTTCCATCCGGCTTTTGAAAGCTGACCACGGTACTTGGTTTAAAGTAAATATTGTCGACAATAAAATTCGCGTTGCCGGTGGTAATATTTGTGTTTCCGTTGATGCCCGTGATCCGCCAGCCGCGGCGAACTCCTGCCAGACCTGCCGGGGATTTTTTCTCCACTGCCCTTACCCGCAGATCTCCCTGCTGCAGGAAAAACACATCAATTCCAAAATCCTCCATGATTCCGGAACTTACATCATCCCAAACCGACTGTTTTACGGCAAAACTCCAGCGGTCGACCGGCTGACTGAAACCCGGTTCCTGACTGTACTGGCGGATGGCCTCCATGATAGCATTCGGATCGGCATACTGCCGGGGATTAAAAGACGCGGGAATCTGGTTGTACCATAAATAAATATCGTGAGCATAGGCGATGGTAGTATCTTTCACGGCATCGGTAACCGATCCGGAGGGAATGGAATCATCCGGAGGCAAAGTACCGGGCTCTGAAAAACTTTTTTCTTTGGAACAGGCACTGAATATCAGGCCCGTCAGTAGCAGGACAGGAACTATTTGTTTGTATTTCCGCATAACCCTTACACTTGATTTTAGAGGCGTAAATTACAGCATTTTTGGCTCCAATTAATCCGGAATTGGGCGGATGAGTCCATGAATTAACAAGATCTTGCATGGTTTCAACCGTAGCTCACCCTTCCCGGGTTTTAAACCCGCCGGTTTTTTCATTTCAATAGCGTAATACGGAGTTTTGAATGTCCGGGATGCCTGAACAGGGGGCCAAATCTGATTTAGTTTATACCAAGTTACCAACGCTGTGCGTAACTTGCAGCCATTCACCAAATCTTCCATATGAAGAAAGATCTCAGGAGAGAACAGGCTTTAGAGTATCATTCGAAAGGACGCCCCGGAAAGATTGAAGTAATTCCCACTAAAGACGCCAAATCCCAGCGTGATCTGTCGCTGGCCTATTCGCCCGGGGTGGCCGAACCCTGTAAAGAGATTTTCCGTAATGTAGAAAATGTATATAAGTACACCGCCAAGGGTAATCTGGTAGCCGTTATTTCCAATGGCACGGCTGTGTTGGGTTTGGGTGATATTGGTCCCGAAGCTTCTAAACCGGTGATGGAAGGGAAAGGCGTTTTATTCAAAATCTTCGCTGATATCGATGTATTTGATATTGAGCTGAACGAAAAGGACCCCGATAAGTTTGTGCAGATCGTTAAGGCGCTGGAGCCTACTTTCGGAGGCATCAACATCGAAGATGTAAAAGCTCCGGAATGTTTTTATATAGAACAGAAGCTAAGGGAGTCGCTGCAGATTCCGGTAATGCACGATGATCAGCATGGCACCGCCATCATCAGTGCCGCGGCACTGCTGAACGCCCTGGTACTGCAGAAAAAACGCATCGACAAAGTCAAATTTGTGGTTAATGGAGCCGGAGCCGCGGCCATGGCCTGCTCGCGCCTGTATATCTCGCTTGGCGCCAAACATGCCAATTTTACCATGTTCGATAAAGACGGGGTGCTGCATGTAAACCGTACCGATCTGGATGAAGAAAAACGAAAGTTCGCCATTCAGAAACCCGATTGTACCCTGGCGCAGGCGATGAAGGATGCCGATGTGTTTGTAGGTCTGAGCGTGGGAAATGTGGTTACGCCCGAAATGGTTAAAAGTATGGCCAAAAGGCCCATTGTATTTGCAATGGCCAATCCCGATCCGGAAATAACATTTGACGCGGCGGTTGCGGTTCGGGAAGATCTCATTATGGCCACCGGCCGCAGCGATTTTCCCAATCAGGTAAACAATGTGCTGGGATTTCCGTTTATCTTCAGAGGTGCCCTGGATGTAAGAGCAACCCAGATCAACGAGGAAATGAAACTGGCTGCCGTTCATGCGATCGCCGAACTGGCGAAAAAAACAGTTCCCGATATTGTTAATATCGCATACAATGAAAAACATATCCAGTTCGGTCCTACGTATATCATCCCCAAACCACTCGATCCGCGGTTACTATCAGAAGTAGCTCCGGCAGTTGCCAAAGCGGCGATCGCGAGTGGGGTTGCCAAAACAGAAATACATAACTGGGAAGAATATGCGATTGATCTGAATAAAAGGCTTGGGCTTGATAACCAAATTATCCGAATTCTCGGCAGCAAGGCCAGGAACAATCCAAAGCGACTGGTTTTTGCGGAGGCAGACAATCTTAAGATTCTGAAAACCGCCCGGATTGTGCTGGACGAGGGGATTGCGTTTCCAATTCTGCTGGGCAACGAAAAAAAGATTCGCCGCATCGCCGAATCGCATGGGATTTTGCTGGACGAATTGCCGATCATCGATCCGCAAAGCGAGGAATATGAAGAAAAGCGGAAAGCTTATGGTGATCTGTTCTTTCAGAAAAGACATCGCCGTGGCTTTAATAAATATGAATCGCACAAGATCATGCGCGACCGCAACCATTTTGGATGTATGATGGTGGAAACAGGAGATGCCGATGCCATGATCTCGGGATTAACCCGCAATTATCCCGATACCATCCGTCCCGCTATTCAGATCATCGGAATGGAAGCCGGGGTTAAAAAGATTGCGGGGATGTATTTGCTGCTGACAAAAAAAGGCCCGCTTTTTCTTGCCGATACAACGGTCAATTTTAATCCCAGCGCCGAAGAGCTGGCCGATATAACCATGCTGGTTGCCAAGGAAGTGAGAAATTTTAATCTCATTCCGCGAATTGCCATGCTTAGCTATTCCAATTTCGGATCCAGCGATTCCAAAGAAGCCAGGCTGGTTTCAGAAGCCCGCGAGATAGTTAAAATGCGCGATCCGACTTTAACGGTGGATGGCGAAATGCAGGCGAGCCTTGTTTTTAATAAGGAATTGCTGAAGGAAAATTATCCGTTCAGTGAACTGGTTGGCCATGATGTGAACACTTTAATTTTTCCAAACCTTGCCGCCGGGAACGTGGCCTATAATTTATTAAAGGAAGTGGGAGGTGCTGATGCGATCGGCCCGGTACTGCTCGGAATGAATAAACCGGTGCATGTATTGCAACTGGGAAGTTCGGTTCGAAGCATCGTGAATATGGCCCTGATTGCTGTTATTGATGCGCAGCAAAAATCAAAAGCGAACGAATCGGAAGAATCGAAAAGTTCAGGCTGGTGGAACCGGATTAAATCCCGGAAAGACGCGGAGAAAAAGGTATAAATTGTTTTGTATATTGATTAATGGCACCAGATCTTATAAACTGATATGGACTTTTTCACTCAATTTGGCAGGTATTTGTTGTTAATGAAAGGAATGTTTTCCCGCCCCGAGAATGGGAAAATGTATTGGAAGGAACTTATGCACCAGTGCGTGGAGATCGGAATCGGATCGCTGGGAATTGTAGTTATCATCTCCTTTTTTATGGGTGCCGTATCTGCCTTACAAACGGCTTACCAATTAACAAGTCCGGTTATTCCAAAATCGACCATAGCGCAGATCGTACGTGATACTGTGATCCTTGAATTCGCACCCACACTGGTTTGTATTGTGCTGGCGGGCGTGGTTGGCAGCAAGATCGCCAGCGAACTGGGAAATATGCGGGTAACGGAGCAGATAGACGCTTTGGAAATAATGGGCATCAATACAAAGACCTATCTGGTTCTGCCAAAAATTCTGGCTTCGCTGATTATGATTCCGTTGCTGGTCATACTTTCTGCGGCATTGGGAATTTATGGAGGCCGGGTGGCAAGTGTTTCCGCCGGCATCATCTCACCCAATATCTATGACGGGGGCCTGCTAGAAAACTTTGTACCGTATAATGTATTTTTCGCGTTGGTTAAGGCATATACGTTTGCGTTCCTGATTTCGAGTATACCTGCCTTTTATGGTTATCATGTAAAGGGTGGATCCCTCGAAATCGGAAGGTCGAGCACAAAGGCCGTGGTGGTAAGCTGTGTATCGATTTTAGGCGCCGATTATTTATTATCACTATTACTGTTAGCCGAATGATTGAAGTTAAAAACGTTAAGAAAAGTTTCGGAGAAAAAACCATTCTTAAAGATGTCAACGTTTCGATGGAGGCCGGAAAATGCAACCTGATCATCGGCTCCAGCGGAAGCGGAAAGACTGTATTCATGAAATGCCTGGTTGGACTTTTCACTCCCGACAGTGGCCAGATCCTTTATAATGGAGAGGATTTTGTAACCATGAATGCCGAAGGAAAAAAAGAGATCCGCAAACAGATCGGGATGTTGTTTCAGGGTTCGGCGCTATTCGACAGTATGAACGTGGAAAATAATATCATGTTTCCCCTTAACATGTTTACCAACGATCCGCACAAGGTAAAACTGGAACGGGTAAACGAAGTTTTAAAAAGAGTGAACCTTGAAGGCAGCAATAAAAAGTTTCCGGCTGAACTGAGCGGAGGTATGAAAAAACGGGTGGGTATCGCCCGGGCAATCGTACTAAATCCGAAATATCTTTTCTGCGATGAACCCAATTCCGGTCTTGATCCCCTGACTTCCCTCGTAATCGATCGCCTTATCATGGAAATTACCGAAGAGTACAACATTACCACGGTAGTGAATACACATGATATGAACAGTGTAATGGAAATGGGCGATCATATTATTTATATGCACGAAGGCCTGAAAGAATGGGAAGGGAATAATAAGGAGATCATTTTCAGCAAGAATGAAAAGCTAAATGAATTCATTTTTGCTTCAGAGTTTCTGAAAGACGCAAAAGACATGCGGATGCTGGAAATGAGCGGTAAAATTGACAACGACCGGAACATGGATGAGATTCTGGGCTAATTAGGAAATTGCCTAATGAGTGAATTCCTTATTTTTGCCGAACTTTTTAAATTCCCGATATGAGTATTTTAGTCAATAAAAGTTCAAAAGTCCTGGTTCAGGGTTTTACCGGAACGGAAGGAACTTTCCACGCCACGCAAATGATTGAGTATGGAACCACGGTTGTGGGAGGTGTTACGCCCGGCAAAGGCGGCACCACGCATCTGGACCGGCCCGTATTCAACAGTGTGGCGGAAGCCGTAAAGGAAACCGGAGCCAACGTTTCGATCATATTTGTTCCACCGGGCTTTGCCGCCGATGCCATAATGGAATCAGCGGAAGCCGGAATAGAACTGATCGTTTGTATTACCGAGGGCATTCCCGTTCAGGACATGGTTCGGGCCCGCAATTATCTTCAGGGGAGAAATACCCGCCTTATAGGACCTAACTGCCCCGGCGTTATAACCGCCGATGAGTGTAAAGTGGGTATCATGCCCGGCTTTGTATTTAAAAAAGGGCGGATCGGAGTGGTTTCTAAATCGGGAACCCTTACTTATGAAGCAGCCGACCAGGTGGCTAAAGCCGGCCTTGGAATTTCCACCGCCGTTGGTATTGGCGGCGATCCGATCATTGGAACTACAACAAAAGAAGCGCTGGAGCTATTCATGAATGATGATGAAACGGATGCCATCGTAATGATCGGTGAAATTGGTGGTGGAATGGAAGCAGAAGCAGCAAGATGGTATAAAGAAAATAACCGCAAACCGGTGGTAGGTTTTATTGCCGGACAACCAGCCCCTCCCGGAAGAAGAATGGGTCATGCCGGCGCTATTATTGGCGGCGCGGAAGATACCGCGGAAGCTAAAATGAAAATTATGACCGAATGCGGCATTCATGTAGTCCAAAGTCCGGCTGATATCGGGGTCACAATGAAAACAGTACTTGGTAAATAACCATAACTTATCATAAACAGCTTAATTAAAGCGTTATCCGGACCTGATCGGGTAACGCTTTTGTTTTTGTAAGATGCTTGTAAGACCAGATCATTTCTGCATCGCTAATTATAAAATTTAGTTAACTGTTATAAATGAACCGGTTCCGGTTAAATATTGTTCGCTGTATTTAGTCAATGATTCGGTATGCACCGATATCGTGCAACGCGGGAAGGTTTTTTACTGTTATGCAAATAGCATTGTTGTGCATCTTAAAATAACCGGTAACCGTAATTAGTTTCTTAACCCATTTGCTATGTTCTTAAAAAATAGCTTCGTTTTCTTTTTGCTTTTGTTTTCAGGCGGGATTGTTTTCGCTCAAAAAAAACAGGACGATTATAAGCCTTTATGGAATAAAATCGACACGCTGATCCTTAAACGCGGCCTGAACAGATCGGCGCTGGCCGAAGTGGAGAAGATCTATACTATGGCATCCCGCGATCAAAACCAGGCACAGATAATCAAAGCCCTTTTATATAAAAAACAGCTCTACCAGCAAATGGATGAAAACGCATTGCAGAAAAGTATCCGCGAAATGGAAAAAGAAATTGCCGCTTCAAAGGAACCGGTTACTTCCATTCTGCACAGTCTTCTGGCCGATTCATACTGGGCATATTTTCAGCAGAGCAGATGGAAGCTATACGACCGCAGCCCCGCCGGGCCTGCTTCAGATGATCCCGAAACCTGGTCGGCAGAAGATTTCCACAACCGGATCTCCGCATTATATCTGCGCTCTATTGCAGCCTCCGATCTCCTTCAAAAACAAAGTCCGGATCATTTTGATCCGATCATCATCAAAGGTAATTCCAGGCAGCTCCGGCCTACACTATACGATCTGCTGGCCCATAGCGCACTGGAATATTTTCAGAACGATGAACGTTTATTGAATAAACCAGCCTATGCTTTCACCATGAATGAGCCGGCCGCCTATGCTCCGGCGGACCTGTTTATCAATCATGAATTTAAAACCAGGGATACGGGCTCGCTGTATTTACGCTCGCTACAGATCTATCAGGATCTGCTCCGCTTTCACCTCAACGATAAGAATCCCTCCGCACTGATAGATGCCGACCTGCATCGCCTCGCTTTTGTACACCGGGTCTCAGTTCTTCCTGAAAAAGATAAGCTATATGAAAACGCACTGAATGTTCTGATAGCAAAGTACAGCGATCCCTACCAACAGGCGGATGCCCGCCTGGCACTGGCAAGACATTATATTCAGAAGGCCGCCCGCTATGAACCATATGGCGATACCATCGAACGGTTTTCTTACGTAAAAGCCAAAACATTACTGGATCCGCTTACCGGCCTGAACAAAGAGGTCGCAAATACGGCGAAAAATTTACTGGCGGATATTCTCAAACCAAATCTGGTTCTTCAGTTAGAAGAGGTTAATCTTCCGGCCAAACCCTTTCGGATGCTTGTTAGCTATAGAAATGTTGATCAGGTCTATTTCCGGATTGTTAAGCTTGGCATTGTCGAAAAAGAATCGTTTGGAACGCCGGGAGGTAAGGAAGATTTTTGGGAAAAGGTTCTAGCCAAACCGGCACTGATTCAATTTCAGCAGAAACTACCCCAGACTTCCGATCACCAGCAACACAAAACCGAAATTCCGGTACCGGGATTGCCATCCGGAGCCTATGCGATCATTAGCAGTACCAGTCAGAATTTTAATCTGAATAATGAACAATCCGTTTCAATCGCCTATTTCCATGTTTCTAATCTTGCCTATCTGAATAATGGCGATGATTTTTTTGTAGTTCACCGCGAAACCGGTCAGCCCATTTCCAATGCAACGATTCAGATCTGGGACAAGCGTTATCATTCGCAAACCGGAAAGTACAGATTTGTAAAAGGTGAAAAAACAAACACCGACAAAAACGGATTTTTTAAGATGGATAATTCTTCCATCCGGAATTATAACCGGCTGCTTGAAATAATCCATCAAACCGATACGCTTTTTACCGACAATGAAATTTATTCATACAGTTACCGCAGTCCGGAAGACCAGGAACAATTGAACCGGGAAGAATACGAAAAAAGAAACAGCCGCAGTTTCCTGTTTACCGACCGCGCTATTTATCGTCCGGGCCAAACGGTTTACTTTAAGGGAATCGCGATCACCCGTGATTTCGAATCCCGGGAATGGAAAATCATTCCGGATTATAAAACAACGATAAGCCTTAATGATGCCAACTATGAAACCATCGATTCGCTGGTCGTTACAACCAATTCGTTTGGTTCTTTTAACGGGCAATTTGTTATTCCCAAAGGAATTCTGAACGGAAATTTTGAATTGGAACTAAACGAGCCCGAAGGTTCTGTTAACTTTTCAGTGGAAGAATACAAAAGGCCGACTTTTTACATTCAGTTTAAAAACCCCGAACAAACTTTTCGGTTAAATGATACCGTTATAACAACTGCCGTAGCGAACGGTTATGCGGGCACCTCGGTTTCGAACGCCGCCGTAACCTATCGCGTAACCCGCGAAGCCCGCTTTCCCTATTACTGGTTGTTCTGGAAAAGAGGATTTCCCCGATCCAACCCGCAGGAAATTGCGCATGGAACCACGAATACCGATCAAAATGGAAACTTTGAGATCCGGTTTCCGGCCCTGCCCGATCTATCGGTTTCAAAGGAACTGGAACCGGTTTTCGATTACCGGATCACTGCAGATGTAACAGATCTTAACGGGGAAACCCGCACTGAAAATTATAATGTCCGGATTGGATATAAATCGCTGAATGTGGAGATCAGTCTGAATCAGGCCTCGTCCATTCCTTCCGACCGTTTTAAAAGCTTCGGGATCCGTACAGAGAATCATAGTGGTGATTTTATTCCCGCTAAAATTGAAACATCGATCTATTTGCTGGAATCGCCGCAAAGGTTAATCAGGAACCGGCTTTGGGACCAACCCGATCAGTTTGTACTTAACAGAGAGGAATATCTCCGCCTTTTTCCAAACGATGAATACAATGATGAAACCAATATGCAGGGCTGGAGCAGAAAGGAAAAAGTTTTTTCAAAAACCGACAGTACGCATGCGGGCTACTCCATGAACCTGGACCATCGTGCCTTTAAACCGGGATGGTACCTGATCGAAGTAAGTGCTACCGATCGCTTCGGTGAAAAAACAAAGTCGATTGAATATTGGGAGCTGCGGGATCCGAAGTCCGGTCGCCCGGCAAAGCCTTCTTATAACTGGTATGAAGGGATCCAGGTAGAAGCGGCTCCCGGCGACAAGATGGAGATCAAAGTTGGAAGTTCCGCTGAAAATCTGTTTGTGATCCGCATGGAAGATCGTGGATCGGAACGCGATAGGGATTCAAAAAAACCAGATCAATACAGGTATCAGTTCCTGAACCTGAAAACAGGCTTTAGTTCTATAACAAAAGAAATTCTTGCCGGCGATGTTCCCGGATTTGCGGTCCGGAATGTGTTTGTAAAAAATAACCGGATCTTCTTTTCGAATACAGATGTACGGGTGCCATTAGCCGATAAGGATCTTAAAATTAATTACGAAACTTTCCGGGATAAAACCCTTCCGGGAAGCAGCGAGAAATGGAAAATAAAAATTTCGGGTGATCAAAAAGACGCAATGGCAGCAGAACTGCTCACGGCCATGTACGATTCATCGCTCGACCAGTTCCGTCCCCATAACTGGCAGATCCCGGCTATTTATCCGGGTTTTTACAGTGGGATTAACTGGCGCTCATCAAATTTTGATCTGGCGCATAGCTATGAGCGTTATACATCCGCCACGTACTACGAGGAATTTGTAAAAACCTATGATCAGATCGGCATAATTGCTGAATCGGGTAATGGTTACAGTTATCATAACCGCCGCGAAAAAAGTCTTGTCAGCTCAAAACTCGAAGGCCGTGCAGCCGGAATTCAGGTAGAATCACAGGATTCGGCTGTCAGCTTTGGAGTGGTGGAAGAAGCGGACCAGTCGGCCCCGCCCCCTCAGGATGAAAATGCGGCGCCCAATGATCAAAACCAGATACCGGGCCAGGCTCCGGTTCAGATCAGAACCAACATGAACGAAACCGCTTTCTTTATGCGCGAACTCTATACCGACAGTTTGGGAAATGTGGAGATCTCGTTCACCATGCCAGACGCAGTTACCACCTGGAAATGGATGGTGCTGGCTCATACCAGAAACCTGGCTTTCGGGTATTCCGAAAATTCGGTTGTTACGCGGAAGCAACTGATGGTGCAGCCCAATGCGCCCCGGTTTCTTCGTTAAGGCGACAGAATGGATTTTGTCGGTAAAATTTCCAACCTGACCGATAAAGAAATTACCGGCCAGGTGGAATTGCAGCTCGTTAATCCTGAAACAAATACACCCGTTGACGGATGGTTCATGAATATGTTTCCCAACCAGTACTTTACCGCCGCTGCCGGCGAGTCGGTACCGGTCAGCTTTAGCATAGAAATTCCGTTTAATTATTCAAAACCGGTTACGTACCGGATGATCGCAAGATCTGACAGCCTCAGCGACGGAGAGCAGTCCATGCTACCGGTAATCAGTAACCGTATCCTGATCACAGAAAGTTTGCCTTTGCCAATCAGGGGAAGCGGCGAAAAGCAATTCAGCTTCGACAAACTTCTTAAAAGTGATTCTTCCCAAACCCTGAAACATCATGCTCTGACCGTTGAGTTCACCGCAAACCCGGCCTGGCTTGCAATTCAGTCGCTGCCTTATCTGAAAGAAACAAGCTGTGAATGCAGCGACCAGATCTTCAATCGCTATTATGCGAATGCACTGGCATCAAAGATCGCCCGCTCCGTTCCGCGTTTTCAGCAAATGATTCAGAAATGGAACCTGAGCGATACATCGGCGCTTTTAAGCCAGCTTGAAAAAAATCAGGAGCTTAAGTCCATCCTGCTGCAGGAAACACCCTGGGTGCTCGAGGCAAAAACCGAAACGGAACAAAGGCGAAATCTGGTAATCCTTTTCGATCTGGTTCGTTTGCAATCGGAACTGAGCGGATCACTTACCAGACTGAAAGAAATGCAAAAAGACAATGGCGCATTTGTATGGATGAAGGGCGGCTATGACGATCTATACATGACCCAGCTTATTGCGATTTCCATCGGCAGACTGATTAAACTGGATGCTGTTCCTGAACAGGATCGGGCGGAATTAAAATCGATTGCTCAAAAAGCAATGGCCTACCTCGATCAGCGATTGGTTCAGGATTACGAACAGTCGAAAAAATCCGGAAATAAAAATCCCGGTATCGGCTATACGCAAATTCAGTATTTGTACATGCGCAGCTTTTTTGTGGATGAAGCCGTAAGAGGCGATGTTTTTGCAGCCTATAACTATTTCCGGAACCTGTCGAAAAGGAACTGGATAAGCCAGAATCGTTATATGCAGGGCATGATAGCATTATCGCTGTTCAGAACGGGAGACAGGCAGGCTGCCACAGCCATCCTGCGTTCACTTAAAGACAACGCCATCAACAGTGAGGAGCTGGGCATGTACTGGAAAGACTTCCGGCCGGGATACTGGTGGTACCAGGCGCCTGTGGAAATGCAGGCCCTGATGGTGGAAGCCTTTTATGAAATAACCAACGATTCCAAATCGGTCGACGATCTGAATACCTGGCTGCTAAAAAACAAACAAACAACCGGATGGTCGGGTTCAAGAGCTACAGCGGATGCCTGCTATGCCTTATTATTATCAGGACCGAACTGGACAGAATCCACCCCGCAGGTAAGGGTTCAATTGGGCATTCGGAATTTCCCGGGTTCGGGTATTCAGCCTGAAGAAGGAACGGGGTATTTTAAAGAACGGATAGATGGCGATAAAGTAAAACCCGAAATGGGAGCCGTGCAGGTTTTTGTGAAACAGGATGAAAAATCAGTTTCAGCAAGGCCTGCCTGGGGTGCCGTTCATTGGCAATATTTTGAAGACCTCAATAATGTAAAATCGGCCGAAACTCCATTAAAGCTTAAAAAAGCATTGTTTGTGGCTGAGAATACCGATAAAGGCCCGGTATTAAAACCAATCGTGGATGGCGACTTTATAAAGGTGGGCGATAAACTGGTAGTCCGGATTGAGTTAAGACTAGACCGGGAAATGGAATACGTTCATATGAAAGACCTGAGGGCTGCTGCACTTGAACCGTTGAACGTAATCAGCGCATATAAATGGCAGGGCGGAATGGGCTATTATGAATCAACCCGCGACGCTTCCACCAGTTTCTTTTTCGATTACTTACGTAAAGGCACATATGTTTTTGAGTACAGCCTTTTTGCAACTCACAGCGGCAGCTTCACCAATGGTATCACAACAATAGAATCAATGTATGCCCCGGAATTCAGAAGTCACAGTGAATCGGTAAAACTGAATATCGAAGCGCGATAGATAAAGGAGTTGACCTGATGGTTTACATCCATTTTTATTTAAGATGATTAATACAAACTACTGAGATTGAAAACGGAGGTTCTTATAGTTGGCCAGGGAATCAGTGGAAGTTTTCTGTCGTATGAACTGGATAAACAAGGGATTGATTTTCTTGTAATCGACGATAAAGATCCGGCTTCTTCGTCCCGGGTGGCAGCGGGGATCATCAATCCCGTCACCGGAAGGCGAATGGTTAAAACATGGATGATTGATACTCTGATGGATTCAGTGAGCCAGTCATATGGGGAAATTGAAAAGCTTTTAAAGATTCAGGTATTAAAACAAAGCACGGTTCTAGACTTTTTTCCCAGCCCGCAAATGCGAAATGCTTTTTTGCAGAGGTTTGAAGAATCTGCCGATTATCTCGAACTGCCGGCAGACCCGCATCAATATCTTTCTACTCTGAATTATGAATTCGGTTTTGGAATGATAAGACCCTGTTATATCGCAGATCTTGCCTTGCTTATTGATAATTGGCGGCAATATCTTTTACAAAAAAACCGTTTGATAAATTCCCGCTTCGATCCATCCCATTTGATCCTGGAAGCAGATGGAATTTCGTATGAAAATATAAAAGCTTCCTGTATTATTTTTTGCGATGGAATAAGTTCGATGGATAGCAGATATTTTAAAAACCTGCCTTTCGCGCCAAATAAAGGGGAAGCCCTGATTATTGAAACAGGGCTTCCCGAAGGATTCATTTTAAAAAAAGGAAACAGCATTATCCCCTTCGGGAATGGAAAATTCTGGGTAGGATCTTCCTATGAATGGACATTTACTGATAAATTCCCAACGGCTCTGTTTCGCCAACGCACAGAAGCGTTTTTGAACCAGTTTCTAAAAATTCCCTATACCGTTACCGATCATCTCGCAGCTGTACGCCCTGCCACCATCGAGCGCCGCCCCTTCGTCGGCTTTCATCCCAGGTACAAACAAATTGGAATTTTAAATGGAATGGGAACCAAAGGCTGTTCTATGGCCCCTTATTTTGCCGCGCAACTGGTAAACCATATAAAGACCGGTTCGGAAATTATTCCTGAAGCAAATATTCAGCGCTTTACCAGAATTCTTTCTTTCTAACGTAGATATGTACCCTAAGCAGCCATTTTTGCATTCAGAAATACCTGCATGGGATCCTGTTTTAGCAACCGGGCCATGGAATCGTACAGATCCGGCAACTCATGTTTAAGACGGACCGGATTTTCAAAAAACACTTCCACGCTAACAGCCCAGAACTCGTGGTAATTTGTTCCGGCATAATCGCCCAGCAGGGTTTTGGTACCTTCCTGAATGGCATTGTAAATGGGTCTTGCCACTTTCGAAAAGTTTTTGAACTCTTTTGTAAAATGCCGGTCTTCTTCGGTTTGGGTAATAAAATTTACGTAAGCCAGCGCATGGCCCATTTCATGCAGGCCAACATTGCAGTTCGGGCTTAATCCTTTTACGCCTTTCAGAAAATTATCCCAGGAAAGATAGATCCCACTATGATCCACATGCCCCTGGAAGGGCCGGGAATAAAACCCGTAGTGATAGTCATCGCGAAGCACATAAATATCGCGGAAATAATTCAACTGATATTTTTCCAGACCTAAAGTAAGCTGAACCGCAACGGCGCTAACCAGTATTGGCATTTCGGGTATTTCCGTTACCTCGATGTAATGAAATCTTTTTGATTTGCGAAAGAGATAAGTGCGGAACAAAAATTTTCGCTGCTCCTCGTGACTGAGCCGGTTGTAATACTTGAGATAATCTGAAATAACTGAATGATAAACAGTTTCCTGGGCGAGAAAAGACTTGTACTGCCGCTTAACCAGGAAGATGCTGATCCGGTTCTTAATCGGCTCCTGAAAAAATGCCGTGAGAAATACAAATGCGAGGATGATCAAAATTTCCATAAGGTTCCATTTTTCTTTGTGGTTGAGGTACTTGGTGCACGCGGTTTAACACAGGTGTGGATTGAAAAATGGTCTTTCTGGAGAAGTGGAACTAAACTGGAATTCTTATATTCATTTGCTGTAAGAACTAATGAAACACAAAATAAAAATAATATTCTTAAAACGAAATCCATCCGTCGAAAAGTGCTTATGGCTGCTTTCCTGTACCTTTGCGCCCAAAACCTAACGCGCTGAAACATAATGAAATGCACCTTTTATGACAAAGTTCCAGTAGCATACAGGGTTCAGAAACTATATTAGCGCCTGAAAAAATTAAAAATAAAAGCACTATGTACCGATCGCATACCTGCGGAGAGCTGCGAATAAATGATACCGGCAAACAGGTAACCCTGGCCGGCTGGATTCAGACCATACGGAAATTTGGAAGCATAACATTTGCTGATTTGCGCGACCGTTACGGGATCACGCAGCTTCTTTTCGGCGAAGAACTCAATCAGCAACTGGATGATCAGCCCCTGGGGCGGGAATTTGTGGTTCAGGCAAGCGGAATTGTGAATGAACGCAGTAATAAGAACGCAAATCTGGCCACCGGCGATATTGAAATAAAGATCACTTCATTTACCATTCTGAATAAATCGGCCACGCCGCCATTTA
Source organism: Bacteroidota bacterium (assembly GCA_023427575.1). Classification (GTDB taxonomy): domain Bacteria; phylum Bacteroidota; class Bacteroidia; order Chitinophagales; family Chitinophagaceae; genus Flavitalea. Next base: position 15,970 of record JAEZAY010000087.1, read on the forward strand.
CGATTCAGGATGATACCGATGGCGGTGATGATCTGCGCATGAAATTCAGGTACCTCGATCTGCGAAGAAATCTGGTCAAAAAAAACCTGGAACTGCGGTATGCCGTGAACCGGGCTGCCCGGAATTATCTCGACAGCCATCAGTTCATGGATATTGAAACCCCGTTCCTGATCAAATCCACGCCCGAAGGAGCCCGCGATTTTGTGGTGCCCAGCCGGATGAACCCGGGTCAGTTCTATGCATTGCCACAATCGCCTCAAACCTTTAAACAATTGCTGATGGTGAGCGGATACGACCGCTACTACCAGGTGGTAAAATGTTTCCGCGATGAGGACCTGCGTGCCGACCGGCAGCCGGAATTCACCCAGATCGATTGCGAAATGAGTTTTGTGGAACAGGAAGATATTCTGATGATGTTTGAAGGGCTTATCAAATCGATATTCCGCGAGGTAAAAAATCTCGAAATTCCGGGGAATGTTGAAAGGATGAGCTGGGAAGATGCCATGTGTAACTACGGAAATGACAAGCCGGATATTCGTTTTGACATGCGGCTGCTGAATCTGAAATCATCTTTTATCCGCAATGGCCAGCTTGAAGCAAAAGGTGAATTATTAGAAGGCTCCACCTTCAAAGTGTTTGAAGCCGCCGAAACCGTATTGGCCATTGCCGCTCCCGCTTGCGCTGATTATACACGCAAGCAAACCGATGAGCTGATCGACTGGGTAAAAAGACCACAGATTGGAATGTCGGGTTTGGTTTTTATTCGCTATGCAGCGGATGGAACCATTAAAAGCACGGTAGATAAATTCTTTACCGAAGAACAGCTGCGCGGAATCGTAGATGCCGCTTCGGCGAAACCAGGCGACCTGGTGATGATCCTGGCAGGTGCCGAAGAAAAAACCCGGAAGGCAATCAGCGAGCTGAGACTGGAAATGGGCCAGAGACTTGGCCTGCGGAAAAAAGATGAATTCCGTTTATTGTGGGTGCTCGATTTTCCCTTATTTGAATATGCGGAAGATGATAATCGCTGGGTGGCCAGGCATCATCCCTTTACATCGCCCAAGCCCGACCATATTGAAGTGATGATCAACAATAATCCGGTTATTGAAGACGCTTCCAGATACCTGCAGCATCCCTACTCCAATATCAAGGCAAATGCGTACGATATGGTGTTGAATGGAAATGAAATCGGGGGTGGGTCTATCCGGATCTACCAGCGTGATCTGCAGGAAAAAATGTTTGCCGCTTTAGGAATGAGCCGTGAAGAAGCGATGCATAAATTCGGATTTCTACTGGGCGCTTTTGAATACGGAGCGCCCCCTCACGGTGGGATTGCTTTTGGATTTGACCGGCTTTGTGCCATCCTTGGCGGCAGTGAAAGCATCCGCGATTTTATTGCATTTCCGAAAAACAACAGCGGCCGCGATGTGATGCTCGACGCGCCTTCTGCTATCGATGAGAAACAGTTTGAGGAATTGCAAATCAGGTTAAATCTGAAAGATTAGTTATCCGACCCTGAAAAGCGAGATCAATTTTCTGCTTCGGGCATGATTATTCATCGTAGGTTTCAGAATTCTGAACCTGCCGAAAATAATTTTAAAAAGGATAATGAACATCAGCTATGAAAAGATCCAATCCACCACTGGCTGAACGGATGCGGCCCAGGAAGCTGGAAGAACTGGCCGGCCAGCAGCATCTGGTGGGCGAAGGCACTGTGCTGCGCCGGGCCCTGGAAAAAGGAAAAGTTCCTTCTATGATCCTGTGGGGACCGCCGGGAACGGGCAAAACTACCATTGCCAATATCATTGCTCATACACTTGATCTACCTTTTTATACCCTGAGCGCCATTAGTTCAGGCGTTAAAGAAATCAGGCAGCTAATAGAGGAATCGAAAGAAAAAACAAATGCCATCCTTTTTATCGACGAGATCCATCGGTTTAACAAAGGACAGCAGGATGCACTGCTTGGCGCCGTTGAAAAAGGAACGGTTACGCTGATTGGAGCGACCACCGAAAATCCCTCTTTTGAAGTGAACGGCGCACTGCTCAGCAGATGCCAGGTATATGTTTTGAACCCGCTGGATGAAAATGATCTTACCCGGTTGCTACATACCGCCCTGGTAAAAGATCCGGTGCTGCAGGAATATTCAGTAGATTTAAAAGAAACGGCAGCCCTGATGACGATTTCGGGTGGGGATGCCCGTAAGTTGCTGAACCTGCTCGAACTGGTGCTGGAAGCCGAAGGCGATGAAAAAAATAAAAAACAAATCATAGTCACCGATGAGATGGTCGTAAATGTGGCACAGCAGCGGATCGCCATCTACGACAAATCGGGCGAACAACATTATGATATTATCTCAGCTTTTATAAAATCCATTCGCGGAAGCGATCCCAATGCAGCCATATATTGGCTTGCGCGGATGATAGAAGGTGGTGAAGATGCTAAATTTATCGCGAGGCGACTTGTTATACTTGCCAGCGAGGATATCGGAAATGCGAACCCGACGGCCATTGTACTGGCAAATTCCTGTTTTGATGCGGTAAATAAGATCGGGTTTCCGGAATCCAGGATCATCCTGGCGCAATGTGCAACATATCTGGCCTCATCTCCCAAAAGCAATGCATCGTATCTGGCTATTGAAGAAGCC
>JAEZAY010000097.1 GCA_023427575.1 Bacteroidota bacterium
TTACAGGCGGCACATGGTTTGAAGATTTTATATGATTGTTAACCCGAATGAATGAAAGGATGGCTGAGATAAACCATCTTCAGGAATCAGCAGATTTTTGAGTTCATTCATTTTATAAATGAATTAAAAAGCTGTTCACAGCTGAAAGTTCTTAAATCAATTTTATGAGTGAAAAAAACAATCCTCACGGAAACAATTACCCGAAAAAAAATTCCGCCGACAGGCAATTTGAAAACCAGGATGAGTTTGCGGAGCAATCGGGAGAACAGAGTCCGGGTTCCGACCAGGCAGTTCATAGGGCACCTGAAAATCCCCATCCGAATGACCGGATCCAGGAGGGAAAACCAAATTCCGTCAATGATCCCGCAAGAACAAAAAAATAAACCCGCATGGCGGGTTTATTTGTAACTGATCAAAATCGATCTAGAGGGTTCGTCCCGGATACTGCTTTAAAGCTTCTTCCAGGCAATCCATCGCGTTGTTCAGGTCGGTTTTATTCAGTACATAAGCAAGGCGGACTTCGTTTTTTCCCAATCCGGGACTGCCATAAAATCCGGTTGCCGGCGCCAGCATTACGGTATGAGCTTTATAGGAAAACGATTCCAGCAGCCATTGGCAAAACTGGTCGGCATCGTCGATGGGCAGACGGGCAATGGCATAAAAAGCGCCGCCGGGATTCGGGCAAAAAACACCTTCCATTGCATTCAGTCTTTTTACCAGCACATCCCTTCTGGAAAGATATTCCGCCCGGGTTTCATCAAAATAGTTATCGGGCAGATCGATGGCAGCTTCGCCAAGGATCTGGGCATAGGAGGGAGGACTTAAACGAGCCTGCGCGAACTTGAGCGCCGTTGCAAGTACGGTTTTGTTACGGGTGATAAAAGCGCCGATTCTTCCGCCGCAGGCACTGTATCTTTTGGAAATGGTGTCCATCAGGATAACATTTTCTTCGGTGCCCTCCAGTTCCATCGCGCTGATATGACGTCCCCCATAGCAGAACTCACGGTAAGCTTCATCCGAAAACAGATACAGATTATGGCGGAGTACAATTTCCTTGAGCGTTTCCATTTCTTCCCTGCTGTAGAGGTATCCCGTAGGATTGTTGGGATTACAGATTACAATGGCTTTTGTTCGGGGCGTAATCAGTTTTTCAAATTCGCTGAGATTTGGAAGTGCAAACCCGGTATCGATGGAAGAGGTAATGGGTTTTACAATTACACCGGCGGCCACTGCAAAACCATTGTAGTTAGCATAAAAAGGCTCCGGGATAATCACTTCGTCGCCTGGATCCAGGCATGCTAAAAATCCAAACTGGATGGCTTCCGACCCGCCGGTTGTTATTATGATCTGGTTATGATCGAGATGAATGCCCACTTTTTCGTAGTAAGTCACCAGCTTGCGGCGGTAACTTTCATTACCGGCACTATGACTGTATTCAAGAACCTTGAATTCGGCGTTTCGAACCGCATCCAGGATCATGGCCGGAGTTTCAATATCAGGTTGCCCTATATTAAGATGATATACTGAAATCCCTTTCAGTTTGGCTTGTTCAGCATAAGGAACCAGCTTGCGGATTGGGGAAGCAGGCATTTGCTCTCCGCGTTTACTTACATTTAGCATGGCGCAAATATCGAGAACATTTTATAAAAAAAGCCGGCATCACAGCCGGCTTTCCCTAATATGTTGACAGTTTACCTACCGCCCGGTTTGGTTTTCGTTTTTGTTTTTTCGTATTTGGCGTAATCTTCGGTAGTTAATACATCGCCGGTGATTTTAATTTCTAGGGGAGAATCAACTCCGGCAACTTTGATATAGATGCTTTTATTAAAAGGACCGGTGGCGGCGGCATTAAAACCAGCAGTGATTTTATCCGATTTTCCTTTTCCAACCGGAGGTTCCGGTTTAATAGGCGTAGTGCAACCACAGGTTGCTGTAGCGCTTTCAATGATCACCGGCTTCTCACTTATATTGGTGAAAACAAAATCATGTGTAACCGGCACACCCTGTTTGATCTTTCCAAAATCATAACTAAGCTCTTTAAACTTTACCAGGTTTTCCGCTTTTCTTTCGGTTGCATTTTGAGCAAACAATGTAGCAGTAACCAGAAGCGTTGCAACAGAGAGCATCAATTTTTTCATATTATCGATTTATTTGTTTGAGTGATTTATTTGTCTGAGCAAACTGATAGATGTATTTAAGGGGGCAGAGGTTGCGGGTGTTTTATAAACATTTCCGGAGATGATAAGACTTACCTGCTTATCGCCATACTGTACCAGCACGTCCCTGGAAAACGCTCCTTCGGCTGCCGAGTTATAACCAACGCGGATAACCGTCTCTGCGCCCGGGGCAATCGGGTCTTGCGACCATTCGGGAGTTGTACATCCACAGGAAGCGAGGACATTGCTAATGCGAATTGGATCTGAACTCCGGTTTTTAACCACAAAATTGTGATATACGGGCCTGCCCTGCGCAATCTTTCCAAAATCAAATTTCGTTTCCATGAAATCCAAAGCCGGCAGTTCGGCGCCAGATTTGGACTGGCCAAAAACCAGCCCCGTAAAAAGAAGGGCAATTAGATTGAGGGTTATTTGTTTCATTTTCCGCCCGGTGGTTATCAATGGGTTCAAAATTACAGGTTAAACGTTCGAAATGCCAATTAATTTTACTTAAAAAGGCGATTTTTAACATCTGGATGAAATTTCCTGCACCAATTTTTTAATGCGGCATTAATTCATTGGTTATCATTCAATTGGAGATGTTCACAAAATATTCATACTGAATTATTTTCCCAAATTTCCTGTAGGTTTGCCAGATGGAAAATAATGCTACTACTCTGCCTTCGGCCGAAAAGCTTTCATTTGACCATTTCCGGCAGGAAGTATTAAACGATTACCAGGTTTGTTGCGAAAGCCGCGAGGCGAGTCTGCTGGGTCGCAAGGAAGTGCTGACTGGTAAAGCCAAATTTGGAATTTTTGGAGATGGAAAGGAACTGGCGCAGGTGGCGGCCGCGAAATTTTTCCAGCCCGGTGATTTCCTATCGGGATATTACAGAGATCAGACTTTTGCTTTTGCACTGGAACAGGCTACAATAGAAGAGTTTTTTTCACAGTTATACGCAGATCCCGATACGGCCAATGATCCTCATAGCGGTGGCCGCCAGATGAATTCTCATTTTGCCACTCCGGTGGTGGATGAAAATGGAAACTGGCTGAATCTTACCGGCCAGAAAAATATAAGCGCAGGGCTGGCTCCAACTGCCGGCCAAATGCCGAGATCGCTTGGTTTTGCCCTGGCATCCAAACTTTTCAGAAATACCAGGGAATTGCAGGCATTTCCTCATCTCAGCAATCATGGCAATGAAATTTGTTTCTGCACCATCGGCGATGCCAGTACTTCGGAAGGGCATTTTTGGGAAACGGTTAATGCGGCCGGAGTTCTTCAGATCCCGCTCGCCATTTTTGTATGGGATGATGGTTACGGAATTTCGGTACCCAAACAGATGCAAACCACAAAGGGCTCTATTTCGGAAGCGCTGAAAGGGTTGCAGAAAAAAGAAAACACCAACGGACTGGATATTTATAAAGTGAAAGCCTGGGATTATGCGGGCATGTGTGAAGTGTTTGAGGCGGCTATTACGAAAATCAGGGAAACACATATTCCGGCGGTTTTTCATGTAGAGGAAGTAACGCAGCCGCAGGGGCATTCCACTTCAGGTAGTCATGAACGTTATAAATCGGCGGCCCGGCTTGAATGGGAGCGGGATTGGGATGCCAATAAGAAAATGCGGGAGTGGATCCTGGAAAATGAGCTGGCAAACGAGGATGAGTTACTGGAAATAGAAAGACTCGCCCGCGAGAAGGTGCGTCAAAGCAGGAATATTGCCTGGCAAAAGTTTATAGAGCCAATCCAGGCCTTGTCTGCCAGAGCAATCGAAATGATGGACAATCTGGTTTCCAAAGGCGCCGATCCGGAAGGACAGATTTCAGCCGCTATAAAAAAACTGAAACAAATCAGGGAACCGCACCGCCGCGATATTATTAATGCCCTGCATTCGGCGCTTCGTAGTGCCGGCAATTCGCCATTGATAAACGAAATTCAGGAGCTATATCAGGAGTTAAAAAAGGAAGGGTATAAAGAATACAGTTCGCATCTCTATGATGAAAGTCAGAAAAGTCCGTTGCGGACAGAAGGAAATGCCCCCGAATATCCGGAGCAGGCTGAATTACTGAACGGTTATGAAATTCTGAACCGGTATTTTGAAAAGTTATTTGATTCCAACCCCCGGGTGGTGGCTTATGGTGAAGATGTGGGGGCGATTGGAGACGTGAATCAGGGCTTCGCGGGGCTTCAGAAAAAATTTGGCGCCGAACGCATTTTTGATACGGGAATCCGGGAACTGTCGATCATTGGCCAGGGAATTGGGCTTGCAATCCGCGGGCTTCGGCCAATAGCGGAAATTCAGTATATCGATTACCTCCTATATGGACTACAACCTTTAAGCGACGATGCTTCTACCCTTCACTGGCGAACAAAAGGTCGGCAAAGCTGTCCGCTGATCGTTCGCACCCGGGGGCATCGGCTGGAAGGGATCTGGCATAGCGGATCACCCATGAGTATGATGCTGGGATCACTCCGCGGTTTGCATCTGTGTGTTCCGCGCAATATGGTCCAGGCTCTGGGTATGTACAATACCCTGCTTGCCGGCAACGACCCGGCTATTGTGGTGGAATGTTTGAACGGATACAGGCTGAAAGAAAAATTACCATCCAATTTACTGGAATATAAAGTAGCCCTGGGAATTCCGGAGATCGTGCGTGAAGGAAGCGATGTTACGATCGTTTCCTATGGGTCCATGCTCCGGATCATTGAAGAAGCAGCAACCGAACTGGCCAAGGCGGGCGTGGAATCTGAAATTGTGGATGTGCAAACCCTGCTGCCATTCGACCGGAACCACCGGATCCTCGAATCCCTGAAAAAAACGAACCGGATCGTTTTTGTAGATGAGGATGTGCCGGGAGGAGCCAGCGCCTACATGTACAAAAAAGTGATGGAAGACCAGGGCGGGTATAAATGGCTGGATGTTGCTCCCCGTACCATTTCCGGCCGCGAACACCGGCCTTCGTATGGCAGCGATGGCGATTATTTCAGCAAACCAAATCTGGAAGAGATCTATGATGTGGTTATGCAGATGATGAATGAATAGGGATAAGTAATTAAAACAAAACTTAAATAAAATAAACGTGCTCTCGTTAAAGGAAAAAAGGTTTATCAGGTACTGGCAGGAACAAAGAGAAGGAGGGCGCGGCTCCTATTATCTTCTTTATATAATCGTTGGAACTTTTATCATAACCCTGATCTTATCGGTTTTTCTGGTGCTTTTCTTTCAGATCACATTTGGAAACCTTTTCTTTTGGATCGTTCTGGCCGGAGGAATTTTGCTTAGTTCAATTTTAACAATCTATACATGGGCAAAAAACGAACGGAAGCTGCAGCACCTCATAAAGCGCGAGATTGAAGAGGGGCGAAGTTTAGATGAAAATCCGGTAAATTTGAATTCTGAATGAAAAATTCTGAATTTCCAATCGCCGCTCATCCGCTCATCCTGTTCGATGGAGTTTGTAACCTCTGTAATGGTGCCGTCCAGTACGTGATAAAACACGATAAAAAGAAACGGTTCCGGTTTGGATCATTACAGGGGGAGACAGGGCAGAAAATTTTAGCCCATTACAATCTTCCTTCCGATAATTACAACTCCTTTCTGCTGATCGAAAACGGAAAATGTTATTCCCGCTCAACGGCGGCCTTGCGGGTATTAATACTTCTCGGGTACCCCTTGAAGTTAGGATACGCACTGATAATCATTCCTTCTTTTATCCGTGATTTTGTTTATGGTGTTATTGCCAGAAACCGCTACAAATGGTTTGGTAAGCAGGATAGCTGCTGGATGCCCACTCCGGATTTAAAAAGCCGGTTTGTTGATCAGGACATGCAGTCTGTATCATCA
>JAEZAY010000121.1 GCA_023427575.1 Bacteroidota bacterium
ATTGATACGGTTATCTTTTTCAGGGATGTGTTGGATTCGGCTAAGGATCTCAGTAAGGAGCATCTCGATTTATTGAAAAAAGGAAAGCTGCATTTGGTGATGAACCTGAAAGAATCGGTGTTCAGGGTGAATATGGATTATCCCTTCAGTAATTATTCCGAACTGCAGATATTGCTGGGCGGCGGCGGCTCGGGATTTGGCGATGTATTCCGGCAGATGTTTAAAAGTGGACCGGAGGGCGAGGCAGGACCTGAAATTCCGGCGGAAGATCCGATGGATGTTTTGAACAGTGTTTATGATGTGAAAGCCAGCGATGGCCTGATCAGCAAAAAGGTGAACGCTGAAAAACTGCAGGTTTTACTGGCAAGGCCGGATATGTCGCAAATGAAGGAATTAAGCGGTTCGGGTATGGAGATTCTTTATTCATCCACCATCAGGCTGCCCCGGCCGGTGAAGGCCATCAACAATGATCTGATCAAAGTAAGCAGCGATAAAAAAACGCTCAGCTTCAATTATAATCTTCTCGAATTGCTTAACAATTCCGACAAATTTGGATTTCAGGTAGAATTCTGATCAATCTTCAGACAAAACAGGTTTAAGCAGATCGGCACCCTATTCTTTTTCTCTCCAGGCCCCCGACTCTTTCAGCAAATTGATCAGTTCATCCACGGCCACTTCACTGTTCACCGATTTTTTCACCACATCCTTCCCACGGTATAACGTGATTTTTCCAGGCCCGCTGCCAACATAGCCAAAATCGGCATCCGCCATTTCTCCGGGCCCATTTACAATGCAGCCCATGATGGCAATCTTTACTCCTTTTAAATGGTTAGTAACCGCCCGGATTTTCGCCGTGGTTTTCTGCAGATCAAAAAGGGTGCGGCCACAGGAAGGACAGGAAATATATTCTGTCTTTGAAATCCTGGTCCGGGTTGCCTGCAAAATGGAAAAGGAAGTATTGTTCAGAAACTGGTAATTATTTTTCGTTTCCAGGTAGGTGCGGCCGCTAATCCGCGCGTTTTCAATTTTTGCCGGATCGTTCCGGAGCCAGATCCCATCGCCCATTCCATCGAGGAACAAAGCGCCGGCCTCCGTAGAAAAATGGATCAGCTGCTGATCTATGGTAGCGCTATGGCTTTCAACGGTGATGATAAGCGGGAAATAGATTTCCATACTCATCATCTCAACTATAAAGCGCCGTACGGAAAGCATGGGCAATGGATGCGTTGAGCGAAGGCAAAGCACAAGATTCTTTTTATTGCGGATTTGTTCAAGCAGGTCAAAACTTTGCTCAGCATCGGCCGTATCGAGATTTATAAAATTCAAAAAGGGCGAAATCAGATCCGCTTCCAGGAATTCGGCGCCATGAAAGAGTGGAAAAACAATGTCTTTTTCGCCCACTTCGCGCCAGGTTTCATAGTCGAGAACCAGGCGCAGGGTGCCAGGCAATCCGAATTCGGTTGGTTTTGAACCGGTGTACAGGTAATCGGCTGCTCCGTCGCCGATGGCCCACTTATCGGTAAGCGGTTCATATGAATATCCAATGGGTTTTAAAGAATCCGGATCCATAGCGGGCTCCTGGCTATAGTCTGCAAAAACAACCGGCACCTGGTTTTTGCCGATATTCTGAACCGCCATCGTTTCTCTGCGCTTATATTCGAAGGGCGAGTAAGGAACAATATCAACGGATGGGATCAGGTCGGCGGAAGCGGTTCCGATGGCTTTATGAGCATTGGCCTCGCGGCTGGCATATCTTTCCACCAAATCGCGGCAAACCGGAATCTCAAATTCCGGATCTTCGGTTAATGATACCCGTATCGTGTCGCCGATTCCGTCTTCCAGCAGGGTGCCGATCCCAATGGCTGATTTGATCCTTCCGTCTTCGCCATCGCCGGCTTCGGTTACCCCAAGGTGTAAGGGGTAGTTTTCGCCAAATTCATTGGTCATAGTTTGAACCAGCATCCGGTAAGCCTGCACCATTACAAGCGGGTTGCTCGATTTCATACTTAGCACTATATTATGATAGTTCTCATCGCGGGCAATGCGCAGGAATTCCATGGCACTTTCAACCATGCCCATGGCGGTATCACCATAACGGCTCATAATCCGGTCGCTAAGCGAACCATGATTGGTGCCGATCCGCATGGCGGTTCCATATTCTTTACAGATCCGGATCAATGGTGTAAACCGGTCGCGGATCCGCTCAATTTCTTCGTAATACTGGCGGTCGGTATAATCAATAAACTGAAACTTTTTTTTGTCAACATAGTTGCCCGGGTTCACCCGGACTTTTTCAACGATGCGGGCCGCAATCTCGGCTGCATTGGGCGTGAAGTGTATATCTGCCACCAATGGGGTATTGTAGCCTCTTTTTCTCAGCTCATTGCGAATATTCAGGAGATTTTCGGCCTCATTCTTACTGGGCGCGGTGATCCGCACCAATTCGGCGCCGGCTTCAATGCAGCGAATGCTTTGCTCTACCGTACCCATGGTGTCCATCGTGTCGGTGGTGGTCATCGTCTGGATCCGGATGGGATGCTGATTTCCAATTACCAGGCTGCCAATGCGAACCTCCCTGGTTTTTAAGCGTTTATAATGAGTCAGTGATTCAGAGTACAACTGCATGCAAGGGAAATATTTGAGGCAAAGATAAAGTTTGGAACCATCTTAACCTGTTAATCCAGTGTTTCGGGTTCTTCAAAAAAATGAGCGATAAATTCCTTAGCTCCCTGCGGGGGCCGCCCCCTTATTGACCGCCACGGCGATGACTCACCGAATTGCTGGTTGAATTACCAGTCTTTTTCCTGCTGCGAACTGCTCCTGTTTTTGTTTTGCTGCACTTTTTTCTGCACCTGCTGTTCTTTCTGACGCAGGGCCTGCAGAAAATTTTCTACCTGTCGCTGGTTTAAGCGGCTTCTTTCTTCCTTCCTTTCCTTTGACTGGTCCCGCGATTGGTTAGGTTTCTCTTCCGGACGATTTCCCTGGCTTTCTTCCTGCTTTTTTAATTCCCTAAGCGCTTTTTGCAAATTATGCCTTGCATCTTCATCGCCAGGGTTCATTCTCAATACCGTTTTATAGGCCGCAATACTTTCCATCAGCTTTTTCTGTTTGGTCAGGGCTACGCCTTTATTATAGATCGCTCTGCCTTTTTCAGCGGGAACATTGGTTTGTTCAGAAGCACGGCTGAAAGCTTTTTCCGATTCAGCGTATTTTTCATTTTTAAAGAGCGCATTCCCGAGATTGTACTGAGTTATGGAACTGGACGGATTGATGCGGGCGGCTTCTTCGAAAAAAGGAAGCGAAAGATCATAATGCTGTTGTGAATACAGTGAACTCCCTTTTCGTAAATAACGGTTTTCGGGCTGCCCATAGGTTAGGATGATCAGCGCAAACAGGTTTATAACGGTTAGGCTTAGCTGCTTCATAATACCCGCCTCCATTTACGTTCCGGAATAAAGAATTCGGCCACCAGCAATAGCAGCGCTAATGCCAGAAACCATTGGAAATAACTTGTATAATCCCTGAATGCGCGGTCTTCGAGCGCCGTTTCTTCAATCGTTGAAAGCTTGGCCTTAATGGCCTTTACGGCTTCCGCAGGATCATTCAGCCGCACATAAATGCCATTGGTGGAACTGGCCAACTGCTGTAATAGGGGTTCATTCAGTTTTGAAATCACCGTAT
>JAEZAY010000173.1 GCA_023427575.1 Bacteroidota bacterium
CCCGAAACCTTTATCAATACCATCATAGTAGATGAACCTTCCACTTTTTTTTAGAAAAAAAGTGGAGCAAAAAAATCGGGCTTCGGAATAAATCCTAAAAATTGAAACTTCCGGCTAAATAAAAACAAGTCACAGCGAATCAATATAACCCAGCATTAGTAAGACTTACGGGCTACAGAACATTTCCGGGCTCTGGTAACATCTGTTTTTATTTTACGCCGTCCGTTTCAATTTTCTTAACGGATTTCTTCCGAGGCCCGGGGGGAATACATTTTACCCGGACACCAATGTCCCCGGTATAAGGCGATCTTGCCGGTTCATGCATGCGGGTTAGAAATATTAAAAGCTCTGGCCTGGCTTAAATTCTAATTTTTTTTTGCCTGGATTATCCAATTCTAAATGGATACCGATTGTTACTTGCCCGGCTTCAAAATAGTAGGAAATTCTGCCGCCCATTCCCTTCCGTTAAAACCATTTTCATGTAGAAAGCATTCCCCAGCGGCAAGAGCGCCGAAATCCAGTAAGCCCAGCCCCACTCCCTTTATCTGATCAAAATACAGCCCGAAACCGCCCTGCTTCGATTCCCGGACATAAAATGGAAGAATCCCTGTACTGCTTTCCGTTTCAAACTGTATAAGCGATTCTGGTATATGCTTTGAACCATTTAATATTCATTCATTAATAAATACAAACATTATGAAATCGAATCCAACATATACACTTATTACCGGTGGATCAGAAGGAATAGGATTGGAACTTGCCAAACAATTTGCCGGTCATGGCCATAACCTGGTTCTTGTTGCCCGGAATGCAGATCAACTGCAAACGGCTAAAACCACCCTGCAATCAGAGGGAGTGGATATTATAACGATCTCGAAAGATCTGTTTGAACCAAATTCGTCTTTTGAATTGTATGATGATATTAAAAGCCGCGGGCTGGCAATCGATATTCTGGTCAACAATGCCGGACAAGGAGTTTATGGATTATTTAAAGACACCGATCTCCAACGGGAGCTGGCCATCGTTCAGCTTAATATTGCCACTCCTGTCACACTCTGTAAACTTTTCCTAACCGATATGCTTAACCGGGGCAAAGGCAGGATTCTGAATGTTTCATCCATTGCCTCGGAGCTGCCCGGCCCCTGGCAATCGGTTTACCATGGCACCAAGGCCTTCATTCAATCCTTTTCTGAAGCGCTGAACGTTGAACTTAAAGAAAAAGGCATTACAATTACTACCTTACTACCAGGAGCAACCGATACCGACTTCTTCAATAAGGCAGATATGCAGGATTCTAAAATCACGCAGGATAAAACGAAGCTTTCCGATCCGGCGGATGTGGCCAAAGACGGCTATGAAGCGGTAATGAGCGGAGACAATAAAGTAATCTCCGGATTTAAAAACAAGGCTTCTGTTGCAATGGGAAACCTGGTACCAGACAGCACGGCTGCGAAAATCATGGAGAAACAACAGGAACCTGCAGATAAGAGCAAAAAGAAATAAAATCTTTAATGCCTGCATTGACTATTAAACAATCTCTTTTCAATCCCATTCAATAAAACGGCGAACGAAATTGATAGCACCGGGTAATCATCCCGATCCCGGTTATTTTTCAGCATTCGCTATAGTCTGAACGAAAAATTCCATTAATAGCAACTATTTTGTCAATCGGGATCAGCAGCCCCTCTTCCAATTCTACCTGGGATGCATTGCCTGCGCCCTGAATGGATTTTATAAATCCACTTACCCGGCTGATGCCCTGATCATCCACCAGCATCGAAATCTTTTCTCCCGATTGCAGTCCCACTTTTAAGAGCTCGCTGAAACGTTCGCCGTTTTGCAGGGTATCTCGTTTGTCCATAAAAAAGATTTTATGTAAAATTAGCGTAAAATCAGCCTGCACTATTTGACCTAGCGCACTAATGCTATTTTATTTTTCTTTTACAACGATCGGATGAAAAAAGAAACAACTGCCCTCGTACTATTTGTCGCATTTAAGTTTTACTTGCAATACCAGTTGGTTCATCCGGTGTATGATTTGCAGCGCGACGAATATCTTCATCTTGATCAGGCCAATCATCTTGCCTGGGGTTATCTTTCCGTACCGCCGGTTACATCATGGATCTCATTTATTATCCAACTTTTGGGCAATTCGGAATTCTGGATCCGGTTTTTTCCGGCCCTTTTTGGCGGACTTACCCTTATAGTTGTATGGAAAACCATTCAGATTTTAAAAGGAAATTTTTTCGCGTTGATCCTCGGCGCCACCGCAGTTTTATTTTCTTCCTTATTACGTTTAAACATTTTATATCAACCCAATTCACTGGATGTTTTATGCTGGACCAGTTTATACTTTGTACTTATCCGGTACATCGAATCAGAAAAGAAAAAATGGCTGTTTTTTGGAGCGATTGTTTTTGCCATTGGATTTCTAAACAAATACAATATCGTATTTGCCGTCGCGGGTTTAATTCCGGCCCTGCTTATCTCCCCGCACCGGAAAATATTTCTTGACAAATATTTTTACCTGGCGGCAGCATTGGCCCTGATCCTGATAATGCCAACTCTGATCTGGCAGTACCAGCATGATTTCCCCGTTATATATCATATGAAAGAACTGGCTGCTACGCAACTGGTACATGTTGATCGTTTTGACTTTTTACGCTCACAATTGCTTTATTTTATCGGATCCATTTTTGTCATCCTGCTGGGGATCTGGGCGCTTGTTTTTTATACTCCTTTTAGACAATACCGGTTTTTCGCCGGTGTTTTACTAACAACTCTGGGCTTATTCATTTTACTAAAAGCCAAGTCGTATTATGCAATCGGACTATACCCGATCTATCTTGCATTTGGTGCCGTTTATATTTCGCACCACCTGAATTTTGGTTGGAAAAAATACCTGCAACCGGTCGCGATTCTAATCCCGGTATTGTTCTTCATACCGATGTATGATTTGTCTTTTCCGAATAAATCACCCGAATACATTGCCGCTAATCCCGAAAAATACCGGGAATTGGGAATGTTAAGATGGGAAGATGGAAAAGAGCATCCACTTCCCCAGGATTATGCCGATATGCTGGGATGGAAAGAACTTGCTTATAAGGTTGATTCCATTTATAATTCAATTCCTGATAAGGCCCAGACCCTGGTTTTGTGTGATAACTATGGCCAGGCGGGGGCCGTCAATTATTATGCAAAATCCGGATTACGCGCTCACTCCTTCAATGCCGGCTATGTGTACTGGTTCGATCTTTCAAAACCATATAAACATCTCATCCGGGTCATCAATGGGTCAGAGCTGGAAAAAGAATTTAAAGAAACAGGAGCTCTTTTTTCGGAATCGCGAATACTTGATTCAATCAGCAATCCCATGGCCCGGGAATACGGTACAACCATCGCCTATTTCCGAAACGGAAAAATAGATCTGAACGCGGTTCTAAAAGAAGAAATTGAGAAGGTAAAAAAACGGGAAGAATAAAACTGGCAAAAAAAGCAACAGGAGCAAAAAAAAAGAAGTGGGGTTTTTGACGGAGAGCTTACGGGCCCAGCAAAATCATTGTACCCCACTTCGTGTTCTGATAGTTGACATACTCCTGTTTAAAGTTTTTCAGATTCTATCTGATTAAAAAATGCGGAGTCGCCAACACTTGTCGATTCCTGATTCTAATTTACTCAACTTTTTCTGGAACTTCGAAAGG